>JACMPS010000163.1 GCA_014377395.1 Chthonomonadaceae bacterium | reverse complement strand
TTCTTCAGCGTGATGACGTGAAAATCGGACTGGCTTGCAACGGCAACGATCCAGAGCAAGCGAGTTGTTATTTTGCGGTCAGTGATGTCGAGGCACTGCGCCGGGAACTCCACGAGAAGGGCATTGAGCCCTCTGAATTGCGTGTGGACAATCACAACGGCACAAAGTACCGCATTTTCTTTGCGAAGGAGCCATACGGCGTTTGCTTCTGCTTCGGGCAACCAGCGTAGCGGTACGCGGGGGCGGCTAAAGTGGTAAGCCGCCCCTGCAAAATCAAAACCAAGCTTAACAAGGTTGATGGCATTCTTGTGCTTACCTCTGTTTGCCTCGGTTTTGCTCTATGATGCGCCTGATTTGCAGAATGAATTAGAAATACTTATAGAGAACTTCATGCAACCCCACCTGACGCTTTTTTTACCGGGAGTTGAAAACTCCTGGCAACCAGAACAAGCGTCTTTCAGACGCAATACGAAAGCACTCTCCCACAAACGCTGCAATCTTACACCCCATGTGAACGGAAGTCAGAGCGAAAGGAAGGTTAGAGCGTCTGGAAGACGCCTGTTTTTTCCTCCGGGGGTTTCCAACCCCCGGAAAAGAAGCGGTGCGTAGGATCGTACTCTGCGGAGGTTAATTTACTCAGACAGGAAATCGGACGTTCCCTGTCGAATAGAACGTCAGAATAAGTGCATGAGAAACAAGCCGTAGAGGAAGAAAAAAAAGACGATGACTCAAGTGGGAAGACCGAGCGCGACCGCGCAATTCAAACTGATTACAAGAGACGGCGGCGTTCAGCGGGAAATGGGGGGCGAAATGACACAAGCCGTCTCCGACACCGACTTTATGCTGAAAAAAGCCCTCGATCTCGGTGCCTCCGACATTCATCTGCAACCGGAACGCACCCGCACTCTTGTACGCTATCGCATTGACGGCGTGATGCACGACGTGGGTTTTGTGGGTCCCGACATCACTCCTAATATCATCGCCCGCCTGAAACTCGCCGCCGGGATGCACATCGACGAACGACGCGAACCACAAGACGGAAGACTGGATATGCAGTACGCCGCCCGTCGTCTCTCGGCGCGTATGTCATGTTTGCCGATGCTCAACGGTGAAAAAATCGTGATGCGTTTGCTTGATCCCGTCGGTGCAAAAGTGGAATTGGATCGGCTTGGTATGCCCCCCGATGTGCTGAAAAAGTGGGAGAACGCGGTGCAATCTTCCTACGGTCTCGCTCTTGTGACGGGCCCAACAGGAAGCGGAAAGACCTCAACTCTTTATGCCTCGCTGAACAAACTGGATCGGGAAAAACGCAATATCGTGACGGTGGAAGACCCCATCGAATATGAGTTTGAGGATCACATCACACAGGTTCAGGTGACGGAAAAAATGAACTTCCCGCGTGTCATGCGCTCATTTTTGCGGCAAGACCCGGACGTGATGCTTGTGGGAGAGATGCGCGACGCCGAATCGCTGGGCATTGGAATTCAGGCGAGCCTGACGGGGCATCTCGTGCTTTCCTCCCTCCACACGAATAATGCTCTTGAAACCGTCGGACGTATGCAGGACATGGGGGCGGAACCCTATCTTATCGCCTCGACCGTGCAGGCAATCATGGCGCAACGCCTCATCCGCACGATCTGCAAAAACTGCAAAGAAGCGTATGTTCCCAATCCGGACGAACTGATTGAAATTGGTCTTGATCCGGCACGTTGCACTCAAATCAAGTTTATGCACGGGCGCGGTTGCGACACCTGCCGACAAACGGGCTTCAAAGGACGACTGGGGCTTTTCGAGGTGATTATTTCCACTCCTGAACTCCGCGAACTGATCGCAAAAAAAGCGACGATGCTGGAAATCACGGCGTATGTAAAAACCAAACAGCATATGCGAACCATGCTGGAGGACGGCTACCAGAAAATCGCAGAAGGTTTCACCACCCCGAAAGAAGTCTTCAAGGCGGTCTATTCGACGATGACGATTGGGTAGGAGAGATGTTAGGGGGTAGGGATTAGGAGAATGCAGAGGGACTGGATTGTATTGAGTCCACAGAGGCTCTTCGCCAATCCAGAGAGAGAAGAAAATCTCAACACTTAATCCTTAACACTCGACACTTTCCTTTTACCCCTTTTCCCCGTCATGTTCGCCTAGCCCGTCGGTGCGGCAGACATCGGAGTAGGCACATTCGCCGCAGTAGTCACCAGGCTTTGCAGCGATCTTGCCAAGCCGAATCTCACGGACAATTTGCAGGGCAACACTACGCGCATTCTCCAACATTTGACTGTACTGAGCCGTATTTCTGAGACGGACGTTTTTGCCATTTTCGCCGGGAAGAGGGCGAAAGCGATCCGTTCCCGCCATGCCGAGACGGTAGATTCGTGAGCGTCCATTGCTTCCGGCGGCGTCGAAACAGGCGGCGATTGGTTCCTTCTCAAACAGGTGGTGCATCGCCAGAAGCGAGAGCGGAAGCATCAGGCTTTCTCCTTTCTCGGCAAGATCGAGTGAGGGCGCGGCAAAAGCGCGATAGTGCAAAAGAAGTGCCTGTTTGCCGCCCGCATCAAGGTCTACCCGATCAATTGTGCCGGAAAGCCACACCCCGCCCCCTTCCTCTCCCTCATGACTCGGCTCTAGATAAAGCGCGTCCGTTGTGGAGAGAGGATCGCTTTCCGGCGTGAGCGGATACCCGAAGGTCAACCCGATATGAGAAGTCGTCATCTCGAAACGGGGCGCAAATTGTGATTCCCGATAGGCAACTCCCTTTAAGGCATCACGTAATCCACGCCGCAAAAACCGCAACTGCAAAGGGCTAAGATCGGGATTTTCCTTCGCTAGAAGTTCCTCGGCGATTTCCAACAGTCCCTTTTCCATCTCTTCCGCACTTTGGTACAGGGCAGATTCTCCAGAATTTTGCCGCTCCCGATGATAACGATGCAACGTTTTTCGCAAAAGCGTCCCGCGTACCTGTGCCTCTGCCGCCCCCTCCTCCGGGCGCAACTTAAAAACGTGTTTGAGTAGGTAGGAAAAAGGACAACGCCGATAGTCCTCCAACTCCGTCACGCTGAAAACCGACTTATGGGCAGCAAACTTTTTCAGCAAGTCTTCGGCTTCAAGACGCGGAAGAGGAGGCAGGTTGCGGGAATGGACTGCCGTTCGCAAAGCCGCGAGAAGATCGGGCGAACCCTCACAATCCTGCAAAAGCAATAGCGCATCAGGAGGAATGTCGGCTGAATTTTTCTCCTGGGAATGGCGCGGATCAAAGGCTTCCGCACAAAAAGAGAGAAGCAAATCGGACTTGCAAACCACCTCTTCCGGGCGCGGCACGACATCATTAAGAGTGCGTGAAACCACAGGAATGTGCGGGATGACATTGCGGACTTCATCGAGATAAAACGAAGGCAGGGTGTCCGAGTCGGCGTTGGAACGCGGGTAGGAAAGAATTAAACGCTCGGTGGGGGTTGTGGTAGCAAAGTAGAAAAAAAGGCGTTCGTCGTCGGCACGGTGCAGTTGCGGTTCAAGGCGTATACCGCCCCTTTCGCGCAGGGCAACCCGCTCTGAATCCCGAATAAAAGGGTCTTCGAGGATGCGGCGAGGAAAGACACTCTCCGTCAAACCCATCAGAATGACGACTTTGAGTGGCCTACTTCGCGTTTCGTAAGGCTCCAGAACCTGCACACAGTCCCCTTCCAGACTTGCGAGGGCGGAGGTACGACTCCATGCTTCCTGCAATCCGTCACAGAACTGCTCGAAGGTGAAGCGCACCCGCCCCTGAATCCGTGCGAGGTGTTGCATCGCCTCCAGCAACTCTTTCGCGATAGTCCATGCCGTCAGGTCACGTTGCGCCCTGAGCGTCACGCCTTCCTCAATTCGGCTCTCCAACCCGAACTCTTCCACGACCCTCAAAAGCCACTCGGCATAATGCGTCAACGGCTCGTTTCGGTTTTCGATGTCACGGGAAAGCGAGACCATTTTTTGCACACTCGCCCTTACTTCGGGCGGCAAACCTATCGAAAAGGCAAGCCACTCCTCACGTTCCCCGGACACTCGTTTCGATTTTGCGGCGTGTTGCGCCCGGTCTACGTCAAGGCGTGAATGTCCCACATAACTCGATTTGAGAAACGCCATGACCGCGTTTCGTTTCCACCCGCCCCGATACACCTCCAACAAAGAAAGCACGGTTTTGAGCAGGGGGTTTTCGAGTAAATCTTCGGGACCGTCAATGCCGATAGGAATTTCGTAACGCTCGAAAACGGCGGTGAGAATGGGCGCGTAATCTCCCTGAGTGCGTAGCACAATCGCAAAATCACTCCAACGATAACCGCCTTGATCAAACATTCGGCGAATTTCTCGTGCCGCCATTTCCACTTCAATATAAGGATTGGGGGCGTCGTGCAAAAGCAAATTTTGTCCGGTAACAGTAACGGGTGTTTTCGGCTTTTCATCAACGGAAGAAGGACGAAAGAGGTTTTGTTCGAGGGCAATCAGAGGCGTTGCTACTCCTTTTGAGCGGGAGGGCAGTTGCGTGATATTCAGAGTGAATGCTTCGCGGAGAGTTTCCAGGGTACGCTCCACCGAGGTGAACAATTCCGGGCGATCCGGGGCATAAGGCAATGAGACAACCACCTCAATCCCGGTTTCGGAGAAGGCGCGGAGGAGAGAAATCTGCGCTCCGTTAAGTAGATGAAAGCCGTCAATGAGAAGAACCTTGAGGTTGTCGTAAAGTTCCGGGAAAGGCTTTCCACTTTCCAGATGTTCGCGTACCCGGCGCAGGGCGTCCTCTTCGTCATAGAGCCGAAACGCACCTAGCAGATCATCATACGTCGTGTAGAGTTTTGCGAGTTCGGAGAGGCGCCGCTTTGCGTCCGGGTCATCGAGAGTAACGTTTTGCACGGCTTCCGCAAACTGAGGGGGAGTGATCCCCGCGAGTTTCCATTCACGCACCTTTTCGACAAGTGCCGGAACAAACCCCGGTGATTCAAGCAGTCGCCCAAAATAGTCTTCCGGGCGAGTCTCACGGCGGAAAATGTCGAGCAAAGCCAGCCTCTGAAACGATTTCGTAACGTGCATCGCCCCCGGCTCCAGCGTCTCCACACTCCACTCCCGCACAAGATGCCGAAATGTTTGCACCCGCCCCTTGATCTCCTCTGAGGGGATTCCTGTCTCCCCGACGAGTTGCGTTTGCAGGTACGCGGCTTCGGAGGGTGACGCCGTAGTGAGCAGAGCGTGTCCCAGCTCCGCGTCACGAAATCGAGCGCGTAGCCCATGCGTTTTGCCGCTTCCCGCCGCTCCAAGCAGAAGAGTGAGCGGCGGTAAAAGAGCCTGACTGACTTGTAAAAAGGAATTAACTTTGTTCATGGTTGCGCGTAGAGGTAAGGGACAAAGAGCGGTGAAAAGTTTTTCTCAGAAAAAATCGGAAGATTTAGAGAGACTTGATTTGGCAGTATACCGCGCAAATGAGAAGGAGAAACAGTAGACAATGACAATTCGTTACGATTATGTAATTATTGGCGGCGGACCCGCTTCGGTCTGGGCGGCGGCAACCCTGCGGGAGAATGACAAAATGGGCAGTATTCTTCTTATTGGAGAGGAATCGCATCCACCGTATGACCGCCCTCCCCTCTCTAAAAAAATGCTGATTGACGACGCCGTGACGGTGGATGATCCTTACACCAAATTCGACAACTTTTATCCCGACAACAACATCGAACTCAAGAAAAACACCCGTGTCGAGCGCATCAATCGCCCTGACAAAACGCTTTCACTGGTGGGTGGCGAGAGTGTAGGCTATGGCAAACTGCTGATCGCAACGGGAGCGCGTCCTAACCCGCCTGAATTTGCCGGAGGTGATTTGCCCGGTGTCTATCTGCTGAGGCATATTGAGGATTCGCTTGCAATTAGGGACGCCCTCAAAGCGAATAAACGATTGCTTCTCGTCGGTTCGGGCTATATCGGCATGGAGGTTGCCGCCGCCGGAATCAAGCGTGGTCTTGAAGTCACGATTGTTGATCCCGCCCCGCACCCCTGGTCAAAGTTTGCCTCCCCGAAATTCGGTGCTTTTATTCGGGATTATTACGAAAAGCAGGGCGTCAATTTTCTGCTGGGCGAATCTGTAGACCGGATCGAAGAGAGCGCGGAAGGGGGCTTGACCGTCACTCTCAAAAGCGGCAAAACTCTTCAGACCGATATGGTTGTGGCGGGTGTCGGGGCAAAATTGAATACGGAACTCGCGGAAGGGGCGGGCTTGCCGACCGATCCCAAAAAGGGAATCAGAACAAACGCTAATCTGCAAACGGAAGACCCCTCTATTTTTGTTGCCGGGGATGTCGCGCTTTTCGAGGATACGATCATGGGGCAGAACTGGCATCTCGAACACCACCTCAACGCGAAATGGCAGGGGCAAGCCGTCGGCAAAAACATGGCGGGCGCAAACGAGCCTTACGCAAAAGTCCCCTATTTTTTCTCAGATGAGTTCGATCTACACATCATAATTCGGGGATTAGGGCAGGGCGGTGAAGAAACGCAATTCGTTGGCGACGTTGACGGTGCCGAGTTTACGGAACTCTATTACAGTAAAGAAGGCTTATTGCAAATGGGAATTTCCGTCAGCCGTAGCGAGGAAACCTGTGACGCTCTTGCCAACAAACTGGAAACTCTGATTCTTGAAAAATTCAACGTTCTGACAAACTCTAATCAAGTGGAAAAAGTGTTGAGTGTCGAGAATTAAGGGTTGAGGTAGGGACCCGCGCTACTCACGCTGTAAGTCAGGGACTGCTTATTATTCCCGCTGGGTGCATTTGCTCGTTCGATTGCCGCACACATAGGGGTACAACACAAAAAGGGACGGTGCGTAAACACCGTCCCAATCCAGCGGAGTTACTCTCCACAAAGAAAGGGGGAACTGCACAATGACCAGTTTTTTCTTTCGGCTGACCCTGATTGCAAGCTCGATCACGGTTTGCACAGCGATCCATTCGCTGTGCCGACGTATCGCACGAGCGAAACGGCGACGCCGCCAATCGCTTAAGAATTAGAACTTAAGCGGTTGCAAGTTCTGTCGGGAGTGTTCAAAGCACTTTCGGCAGGCATCTTTATCCCTGCGGACAATTTTACTGTACCACAAAAAGAAGAGTTTTGATAAAATGCGAACGACGTTTTTGCAACTCTTTTCAGAGTGTGTTGAGGATTCCAGGGTGCAAGCGGTAATCGGCGCAATTCTTCCGTATCGGTTGCCTCCTTACTTCGCGCCTGTACGTATGATGACTTTTCTATCCCATGTTTTCCCATGCCCGTGCCAAGTCTCTGGCGGAGACGGGCGCGGGTTGTAGCCCCCGCAAGGTATCCGCAATTTCAGAGTAGAGAGCAAGGGGCGAGGCGGGTTCGCTTTCGGCACGGGTTTGCGGGATCGCTGAAAGAGCCGTACCATAAAGCGTCTGCCCGTAATCCAGATCGGTCTGAGCGAAGCCCGCCGAACCGTAAATTTCGATCCGGTTGGAGGCTCCTTCCTGTCGTGCCACCGTTGTGATCACCCCAAGACGATTGCCGAGCCGCAACTGTATCGCATGAATGTCGGGGTTTGGGCGATCCGGCAGAGAGGTCGTGGAAGCCGAAACCGATTCGATTTCCTCTTGCTCATGTTCGCCCGGAACGTCTTCCTGAATCAGATACCGGAACAGATCAAGGGCTTCAAGGGGAGACGGATAAGAAGGTGTCGGTGAAAGGTGAATGTGCGTCAGCACCGGAGTTCCAAGATCGTCATTTTCAAGCAGGTCTTTGAGAAAGCGAACGGCAGGGTGAAACCGCAACGTAAGAGCCGGGAAAAGAGGAACCGCATTTTTTTCACTCAGGACGACAAGGCGAAGAATCGTTTCCCTGTCCAATCCCACCGGGAGTTCGCACAGGGTAGGGATACCTTGCGTCAGCGAGATTTCGACCGCCTCCGCCTGTAATCCTATTGGCAAACAGACATCAACCAGTGAAAATCGCTCTGAAGCAAGGGCATCGTCCAAGGTAAGAAACGCCGCGCAATCCGGCAGGGTTTGCGCGAGTTCCGCCGCCGCGACGCCTTCCGGCGAGACCAACGCCCCAATCCGTACCCCGCTCAGAGTTCCCCATGCCATGACATGAATCCGTAGACTTTCCGCTTCCCCGATAATTGCGATGCTGAGTTCCGATTGACTCATTGAACTAATTCTCCGTCCTTAACGGCGAGTAACTTCAAGGCTTCGGAATGGTGGTTGCACTCGAACATCATCAGTTTACGTAAGGGAATCGCGGTCATTGCCTCTCTTGCCGGAGAAGCCAGCGCATCAATGGCGTCACGGGGGGTGACGTGCCCCTCCACGACGGAAGTAATGAGTGCCGCCGCTTTTTCCTCCGTGAGAAGAGTGGCATAACCGTTTGCGTTCAGGAAGGTGAGCAGAGCGATGAAAGCGGTTCGTTTGTTCCCCTCCGCAAAAGGCATTCGGGTAATCATGCGCTCCAAAAAGGTGGCGGCTTGCCCCGGCGTGTCGTTGCTGTCGCCGTATTTATACTGCCCTGCCATACACGCTTCCAATGCAAAATAATCGTAGCGATTCACTAATCCGGTGACGGCATGATTGATAAAAATCAGGTCGTGGTTTGTCAGATACTCCATCGTTTGCGGTTTGCCTCAGCAGTTTTCTGTAAAATGAAAGTTCACTCTTTTAGCGTACCCAATCAAGAGCCTCTCTGTCAAAGGAAAGAGAAATCTACCACCCACTGCGTTAGAGGACACGGAGGCACAGAGAAAGACGGAGAGAGGAAATTTTCTCATGCAAAGTCACAAAAGCGCAGAGGGAAGAAGGAAATGTTTAGAAGAAATAGGTATTTGCCTTGACCCCCTCTCCCGGATTTTGGGGGAGGGCTGATTGAACGAAATCAGGGTGGGGGATCTTCTCTGTGTCTCTAACGAAGTGGGATGAGTTTGCTACTTCCAGTCGCTCCCCTCGAAGGTGATAATCTCAAGGTGAGTGCCGCCCGGTGCTTCCAGATAGAAACTGCGGGTTTTGTCACGGTGATCCGAAATCTCTTTGTGGAACTGAGTCGCCAACGTTTCCAGTTCGGCGGCACTCACGCGCCACGCAATATGTCCCGGATGCTCATCACGCAGAACAAACGCGATTTTCGCACCGTTGACCGAAATAAATCCCCAACTCTCATCCTGATACAGCACCTCCACATTAGGCAGGGTATCCTTATACCAGTTGATCGCCCCGGCAATATCGGGGACTACCTGCGCGATGTGATCGAATTCCATCATCGTTTTCATTCTCCTTTTTATTGTTTCCCATAATTTTTTGAGATTGTTCGTCAACGATTTCCGTTGAATCTCTCCTAAATACGAAACAAAGGCTTTGATTGGTACAAATTTAGCGCGATGCGAGACTTGAAAGATTTACCGACAAAAATCAAAGAGCGAGTTTGCAACACGATTCAGGAGCATCGGCTTTTTGTGCCGGGTGAGCGCGTGATTGTCGGCGTGTCGGGCGGAGCGGACTCGGTGGCACTGCTTCACCTTCTGGCAAACTTAAAGAGTGATCTCGAAATCGAACTCATTGTCGCTCACCTCAATCATGGGTTGCGTGGGGAAGAGGCGGACAAAGACGCGCTTTTCGTGCGGAAGTTTGCGGAGTCGCTTGGTCTTAAAGCGGTGGTTGAGCGGGGAAACGTCAGGGACAGGAAAAAGCAAAACAAACTCTCCATGCAGGTTGCGGCACGGGAAGTTCGCCACGAAATGTTTCATCGGATTGCAGAAGCGCAAAAGGCAACGAAAATCGCCCTCGGACACACTCAGGATGACCGGGTGGAAACGGTGCTGATGCGAATTTTGCGGGGAACAGGCATCGAAGGCTTGTCCGGGTTCGGGGCGGCGGACCTCCCGATTGTACGCCCCCTTTTTGACATCTCCCGTGCCGAAACCCACGCCTACTGTGAGGCTCATTTTCTTGCCTATCGCACCGATCCTTCCAACGCCGATTTGCACTACACCCGCAACCGCGTCCGTGCGGAACTGCTTCCATATCTCGCGGCGTACTACAATAAAGGAGTGAGTAACGCAATTTTAAGAATGGCGACCCTCGCTGAAGCCGACAATGCTCTGTTGGAGACTCTTGCTTTAACCGCTTATCACCGGATCGCTCAAATTGGACAGAAAAAGGTTTCGCTGGAGCCAAATCAATTGCTTGCGGAACCACTTGCGCTTCAACGGCGTATCGTTCGACAGGCGATCTTAGAAGTGCGCGGCTCACTTAAAGATATTGGCGCGGAAAAAATTGATTTTCTGCTGAAAGCACTTGTAAAAAGTTGCTCTCTGATCCTCCAATTTTCCGCTGATGGGCAGACCGTTGAGTGCCGAGCGACGACGTTCCCCAACCTTGAAATCTTCCTTGTCTCTTCTGTAGGACAGGGAGTTGCGTGGGTAATTGTGCTTGCAGAGGGTGAGAATCTTTTACCTGACGGCGGGACGCTTCTGTTGCAAACTGGACAAACGAGACCTTCTGAGGGGCAGACGATTTATTTGCTGAGAGAAGCCTTTCCTTTTCCTCTTGTGGCGCGTTCAAGACAAAATGGGGATCGTGTTCGTCTTCGTGGGTTAAACGGCACGAAGAAAATTCAGGATGTATTTGTTGACGCGAAAGTCCCTTTAGAAAAGCGTTCATTCTGCGCGATCATTACAGAATCGGAAAGTGAAGAGCGCAAAGCGAGGATTTTATGGTGTCCCAATCTTTGCATCAGTGAGTGGGTAATGACCCTGACCGATGTTGAAAAGAGAACAAACCTTCTCGATTTGGTTTCCCTGACCTATTTCCCGCCGGGTTCTCTACCCGGCGAAAATGAGGAAAAGAGGCAGGAATAAAGCGTGAGAATGTAAAAGAGAGTAAGTTACTAGGTTTGCTGTGCTACAATTATAAGTGGGAACATCCCGAAGCGGTGCTTTGCATCGGCGACGTGGGAGGAGGAAGATTTTGAAAGGCAACAACGGAACACGGTGGATTGTCCTGATTGTAATTGCAGGACTGCTTCTCGTGGTCGCGAAAGAGCAGTTTGGACGGATGAGCGGCACTACGGAAACGCTCGCCTACAGTGCTTTTTTAACAAAAGTCGAGAATACTCCAAAGGTCATCAGCGAGGTAACGATCTTCAAAGATGAACTCACGGGGAAATATGCAGGCACGGCAACGCCCGGAAGCGAACAAAAACAATTTCGTGTGCTATTACCGCCTTCTCCTGACGGCTACCTGAAAATTAGTGATAAACTGCAAGCGCAAAACATCAAGCATCAGTTTGATCGCCCGATGCTCGGCGAGTGGGTACAAACGCTGATTTCAATGGTGGTCTTCCCGCTTGTCTTCCTCCTGATTCTGTACATGCTGTTTATGCGACAGGCACAGGCGGGTGGAAATCAAGCCATGAATTTTGGACGTAGCAAAGCCCGACGTATGACCGACTCGGTTCCGAAAGTGACCTTCGATGAGGTTGCCGGAGTTGAGGAGGCAAAGCAAGAACTCGCGGAAATCGTTGAATTCTTGAAAAATGCACGTCGTTTCCAGGCACTTGGTGCAAAGATTCCGAAAGGTGTCCTTCTGTTAGGTCCTCCCGGATGTGGAAAAACCATGCTTGCCCGTGCGGTTGCCGGGGAAGCCGGGGTTCCCTTCTTTCATATTTCGGGTTCTGATTTTGTGGAGATGTTCGTTGGAGTAGGTGCTAGCCGTGTCCGTGACCTTTTCGAGACGGCAAAAAGTAATCGCCCTTCCCTTATCTTTATTGATGAGATTGACGCCGTAGGACGACAGCGCGGCGCGGGTCTAGGTGGGGGACATGACGAACGCGAACAAACGCTGAACCAGTTGCTTGTCGAAATGGACGGTTTTGATCCAAACGCAGGAGTCATTATGATTGCCGCGACAAACCGCCCGGATGTTCTTGATCCCGCCTTGCTTCGCCCCGGTCGCTTTGACCGTCGCGTGATTGTAGACGCCCCGGACGTGGTGGGACGTAAGGCGATCTTCAATGTCCACCTGCGTGGTAAGCCCGTTGAGGACGACATCAATGTTGACATTCTGGCGCGAATGACCCCCGGATTTACGGGTGCGGACATTATGAACGTTGTCAACGAAGCGGCAATTCTCGCGGCACGACGTGACAAAACAAAAATTGCAATGGCGGAGTTTGATGAGGCACATGATCGTGTGCTGATGGGACCTGAGCGCAAAACTCGCATGAATTCGGCAAAGCAACTCAAGATCGTGGCTTATCACGAACTCGGTCATGCGATTGTCGCAGCGAAAACGCCCGGTGCTAATCCCGTCTACAAAATCACAATCGTTCCGCGTGGCATGAGCGGTGGCGCGACGTGGTTCCTGCCTAAAGAGGAAGGTCTGCTGACCAAACAGGATATGCTGGACGACATTGCCAACTCACTTGGGGGACGTGTCGCTGAGGAACTCGTTTTTGGTGATGTGACTACCGGAGCCTCTTCCGACTTGAACCATGTCACCGATGTGGCAAGAGCCATGATCTGCGACTATGGCATGAGTGACCGCCTCGGAATGGTACGCCTCGGCAGGCGAAGCGGCAATCCTTTCCTCGGTCGTGACCTGATGGAAGACCGCGACTACTCCGAAGATGTGGCAAAAGCCATTGATGAGGAAGTCCGAGCGATTATTGATCAGGGGTACGAACGAGCAAGGGAAATCCTGACCGAACACCGTGCGACAATGGACATGATTGCCGAGGTTTTGCTGGAGAAGGAAACGCTGACCCGCGAAGAGTTTTTAGGATTGCTGAACGGTGAAGCCACTCCTGAAGACATCATCAAGGGAATGCAAGCCCCGCCTCCACCGCCCGGTTCGGGTGTTCCTGTGGAGGAGGTTCAGCCCCCTGCACCGGAGGCTCCACGTACTCAGCCTCGCCTGAGACCGGAACCCGCTTAGAAACTCGTTTCATTTCGAGAAGTCCATGTGTCGCAATCGCGACACATGGACTTTTTTGCACCTTAGTAGAGCAAATGATTACCTGAAATCCCTCCAGGCTCTTCTTCGGATTAGCGAGCGGACGTGTTATAATGAGAGTCCCAATTACTTATTGCTTTAATTTGACTGACAATTGAGAGGTCGCTTTCCATGTCCGACATCGCTTTAGACGCTTCTCTCGAACGGGAGACGTGCGAACTTCCCGATTCACCCCAATGCGACATCCAGGCTGTGATGGAGCGCATTTCGTCACGACTTATCGAATATCGCCCTCAAGCCGACACTGCCCTCGTTTATCGCGCCTTTGTTTTTGCCCGCGAAAAGCACAAAACACAAACTCGCAAAAGCGGCGAACCCTACATCATTCACCCAGTTGAAGTCACCGAAATTCTCGCTGATCTGGAAATGGACGAGCAGACACTTGCCGCCGGATTGCTTCATGATGTCGTCGAAGATTGCGGCGTCACTCTTGACGAACTGAAACAAAATTTCGGTGAGGAGGTCATGCACCTTGTGGATGGGGTGACGAAATTGCAGATCGTTGGTGTTGACGACGGCAAAAAAGACATGGAAGAGCCGGAAATCGAAGAACCGATTACGGAAGCCACCCGCGAACGCCGTAAAAAACAGGTGGAGCAGACAAAAAATGCCGCCAACATCCGCAAAATCTTTGTTGCGATGGCGAAAGACCTGCGCGTCATCATCATTAAAATCGCAGACAGACTGCACAATATGAGAACGCTTGGTTCGCTTGCCCCGGCACGGCAATTCCGCATGGCAACCGAGACTCTACAAATTTTCGCACCGCTCGCGCACCGCCTCGGTATCTGGCAACTCAAGTGGCAACTTGAAGACCTTTCCTTTAAGTATGTGGAGCCGGAAGAGTATGCCCGCGTCTCGCAACTCGTCAACCGAAACCGCAAAGAGCGACAGGCGGAAGTGGATTTCGCCATGACCGAGCTTCAACGATGGCTTTCCGACGACGGCATCGAGGCGGAAGTCAAAGGACGCCCCAAGCACCTGTGGAGCATCTACAATAAGATGAAATCGCAGGGAATCGAGTTCACTGACCTCTATGATTTAACCGCTTTGAGAGTGATTGTGCATACGCGGCAGGAGTGTTATCACGCCCTCGGTGTCACCCACGCACACCTGAATCCGATCCCCGGAATGTACACGGATTACATCGCTCAAAGCAAATCGAACCTGTATCAATCCATTCATACCAAAGTTCTGGGGCCTTCCGGGTTGCCGCTCGAAGTGCAAATACGGACGTGGGAGATGCACCGTACCGCCGAATTCGGAATTGCCGCGCACTGGCAATACAAGGAGGGAGGCAAGGTTAGTGATCAGTTCGAGCGGCGGGTTTCCTTTTTGCGACAGCAACTTTTCGACTGGCAAGCTGACTCCAAAGACCCTTCCGAGTTTATGCGGAACGTCACTGAAGACCTTTTCAAAGAGCAAGTTTTCGTGCTGACCCCAAAAGGCGATGTGATTGATCTTCCGGCGGATTCGGGGCCCCTCGACTTTGCTTTCCGGGTTCATTCTGCCGTTGGAGAGCATTGCGTCGGGGCAAAAGTCAACGGAAGAATGGTTCCCCTTTCCTACAAATTTAAGAACGGCGATGTTACCGAAATTGTCACGCGCCCTTCAGCCGCGCCCTCTCTCGACTGGCTGAACATGGTGCAAACCTCACACGCGAAGACGAAAATCAAGGCGTATTTTAAGAAAGTCAATCTCACCGAAAATATCGAGCGAGGGCGTGAATTGCTGGATCACGAATTGACCGCGCAACTGGATCGTGACCCGAAACGCTGGGGCGATGACCCCCGCAGTCTCATCAAAGACGACTCGCTCAGGACTGTCGCAAAACACTTCAATATGCCTTCCGAGATCGAATTGCTTGCGGCGATTGGCTACGGAACGACGGCTTCACTCACGGTTCTCAATCGTCTTAAGCCTCATGCCCTTCCCGAACCCGGCATCCAATTCGGGGGGAAACGTGCCAACGACGCAAAGATGAAAATCTCTGCGGGCGGTATGGAAACCGATAGCATGGCGTTTCGTCGCTCTCGTTGTTGCCTGCCGATTCCCGGTGACGACGTGGTGGGCTACGTCACTCGCGGGCGCGGAATGGCACTGCATCGGCGCGAATGTCCCAATATGAAGCAATACTGGATAAATGAGCGGGAACGATGCACCGGGGTAGAATACGTAGGGAACGAAGGACAGGTCTTTCAGGTGTACATTGCTGTTTTGACGCACGACCGCACCGGCTTGATTGCTGATGTCGGGGCAATTTTCGGTGAAAACAAAACGAATATTACGGCGATCAAAACTCAATCGCACCGTGACCGAACTGCCACTCTGGAACTTGCAATTGAAGTCCGCAACTCCGAACATTTAGAGGATATTTTTAAGAAGGTGTACGGCATGGGTGACGTGCTGAACATTCATCGCATTTCAGGTACAAAAGAAAAGTAAGAAGCCCGATAGATAAAGTGAAGACAGAGGGTAACGAAACGAAAAGAACGCGAGAAAGCGTAAGAAATACAATTGAATTGAGCATGAAAGAGTCGAGATAAGTGCATGGCAATTTCTACAAAAACGAAACCGCTTGAATAGAAATCGTACCCCGCCCATCCCCACCCGGATGGTTGCGATGACGACGGTTATATTATGAGCGATGGGAAACTAAGGGCAGAATCAGTTGAACATCGTCAGGCAATGACATACGCAATTTTTGCGTTACAAATACATTTTAGAAACCATGCCGACGTTCTTGTCAGTGGAAACGATTTCGTACATTTTGTCGAGGGAGACCGTAGGCGTTACCTTTCGCCCGATTGCTATGTCGTGTCCGGCGTGTACCCAAACAAGAGCCGGGATAACTTCAAGACTTGGGAAGAAAGAGCCAGCCCTGCGGTTGTGTTCGAGTTTACTTCCAAAGAAACGAAACGTGAGAATAGCGGAAGCAAGCGCAGGGATTACGAGCAGTTTCTGAAAACGCCTGAATATTATCTGTTCGATCCGAAAGACGAAGACTTAAAGCCACGCCTCCAGGGATTGGTATTGGAAGACGGAACGTTTCGTGATCTTGCCCTCGATCAAAACAATCGCCTTTACAGTCCCGCACTCGATTTGTATCTCGGTTATGAAGGGGAGCAGTTTCGGTTTTACGACCCGAAAACAGGCATTGCTCTATCTCCCCGGAAGAAAAGCATGATCGCGCCGAGAGAGCGGAACGGCAGGTGAGAATAGAACAAAGCCGCGCAGAACTCGCTGAGACGGAAATGGCGAAACTTAGAGCCGAAATCGAAGCCTTGAGACAGAAGTAGAAACAGCAAAGCGGGTACGTCGCGAAAGAAGCAAATTTTGCTTGCAGAACGAAACGATAACCGCTTTTCCCGTCACTTGAGAATTTA
>JACMPS010000162.1 GCA_014377395.1 Chthonomonadaceae bacterium | reverse complement strand
GTGCGTCCCACCCATTATCCGCGATTTTCAGGCTTTTCTCAAAGGTTTCCAGAACCGTTGCATCAGGCTTCTCTCCCTTGATTAAGCGGGTTAGAAGAGTGATGAGAACGTTACGCTCAACGACAGACTTTCCTGCGGAATCAAGTATGACCTGTGTTTTCTTTCCTGCCGAATCAAGGTCGGATGCCACCCGAAATCCGGTTAACATCGTGAAGACTTTTCCCTGCCTCTCCGCCACATACCTTCCAAAAACCAGCATCTCATGTTTGTCGTCCGGCAATCTCATCCAGAGAGGACGCTGATCAATACCAGGCACCTCTTCATAGGACTTAATTTTTTTCGGCAGGAGCGAACCAATCGGGAAAACACCTTTAAGCGACTCTATTTTCACGATTTCATCGAAACTCCAGACATTGCTTGCCTGCACAAAACCGATAAAATCGGAAAGGCGTACCAACTCCCTAATCTCCTTGATCTCAAGAGAGAGCGGATTCGGCTGGAGGCGATAACTAATTCCCGGCACAGGAGTCGGCTTGATCGTTGCGTTTGCCGCAAGGGGCGCACCGGGAGAAGTTTGCCCAATCATAAGCGAGAGCATAAGCGCGATCAACATAAGTAAATCTCCTGACCGAAACGGATAGCGTGCCCTCCCTGCACAAGACGAGAGGTATTTACCTTTAGGACGTGACGAGTGGAGGACTTGTTACATTTGCTCACGGAAAAAGCCGGGAATTTCTTCCCGGCTTCTCTGCTTATCAATCCGATGCTTACCTATTGAATCGTAAAGAAGAAACGTTCTTCTGCGATCTTACTGTCTCGGACGGTGTAGAGACCGATCTCATCCGTGACTTGCTGCTTCCCAGAGGCTTTCTCCGTGAAATCAACCTTGAATGCAAGCATGAACTGATCGCCATTCACGTAGGTTTCGACCACTTCGATTCCGTGCGTGTCCATGTTCTCCTCCCACCACTTCGTTTTCTCCAGAATGGCGGGCAATCCCGCGACAGGAGGGGGACCACCCTCGCCCTCCACACTCACAATGTCGTCTGCATAGTAGGTCTCGATTGCCTCGTGCAATAGCCCTTTTCGGCATAACTCCGCCAACCCTTTTGCAACCTCAGAAGTCGTCATGGTAATTCTCCTTTTTCGTTTTCGCAACACCAAGCAAGCGAACAAAAATACACATTGTTATGTACACATAAATTAGGGTGTGTCAAGCGATATTTGATATTTTCACATCCTGTTTTTCTTATTCAATACGGCGTAATTATGAAGCACTGAAAATTTTATCCGTGAGATTTTAGATGTTCTTCTCTAAAAGAGGAACTTCCGACCGCTGAAAATAATTCGGGACGGGGTAGAATAAATTAGTCTTTGCAGGAACCTTCTCTCTTTTTGTGGAAAAGGGGGAAAGCGTCGGCTTATACCAGCACCACTCTACATCAAAGGAAATTTTCCCTTGTCTCAAAAAATCAAAATCGGTGTGATTGGCACAGGCGGCATCGCCAATGCCGCTCACCTCCCCGGCTACGCGGCAATCCCTGACGAGTGCGAAATCTACGCGCTCTGTGACATTGATCCGGTGGCACTGGAAAAGACTCGCGCCAAGTACTCCGTTCAACACGTCTTCGAGGATTACCAGAAGATGCTCGAAATGGACGAACTCGACGCAGTTTCGATCTGCACTCCTAATTATGCGCACTTTTTGCCGACTGTGGACGCCCTGAAAGCGGGCAAAAACGTCCTCTGTGAAAAGCCAATTGCGATGAACGCCACAGAAGCGGCGGAAATGGTCGCAGTCTCACGGCGTGTCGGGAAAATTCTGCAAATCGGCTACTGTCACCGATTCGCCAACACAAATCAGACCCTGAAACGCTACATTGAAGCGGGCGAACTCGGCGAAATCTACTATGCTCGCGCTCAGGCAATGCGAGTACGTGGCATTCCCGGCTGGGGCGTTTTTATTGACAAGGAAAAGCAGGGTGGAGGACCCCTCATTGACATCGGGGTTCACATTCTCGACTTGACGTTGTGGCTTATGGGGCATCCAAAACCCGTTTCGGCAAGCGGCGTCACCTACCAGAAGTTCGGCAAGCGAGATGATGTGGTAGGATTTATGGGACAATGGGATCACACGAAATTCACGGTGGAAGATTTTGCGTCGGCACTGATTCGTTTTGAGAATGGGGCAACGATTGTGCTGGAGTCGAGTTTTGTTGCCAACATCCAGAAAGATGTTTTCAGCAGTATGATTCTCGGCACACATGGCGGCGCGGAAACCGATCCTTTCCGTATTATACAGGAGAAGCACGGTGGCGTCGGACATTTCGAGCCGCAAATCCCGAACCGCAACAATAACACTTACTCTGCGGAAATCAAGGATTTTGTCGCTTGTATCAAAGAGGGGCGTGAGCCGCTTGTCACGGGAGAGCATGGGCTAATGGTTGCACAGATTATGGACGCAATCTACAAATCTTCCGAAGTCGGACACGAAGTACAAATCTAATCGGGGGCAAGCGGAAGAGAGTCCGGGGAATAAATTCCCCGGCTACAAAGACGCGAAGTCCACCTGCGTGGACTGGATGCCCTCTCCGTTTAGGGGTGGTGGATAAGTACCAAGATCAAACACCTTTCTGCATTTGCTCCCCTCTCCCTAAAGAGCCTAAGCGAATGGCAGGGAGAGGGGCTGGGGGTGAGGGCGCAAATTCCCCGGCTCTATAAAAACAAAGTCTACCTGTGTGGAACCGATGCGAAGGCACGAATTGCAAACTGCGTCTCGAATGAAAATCTCCTTTAAGCGGAACCCTTGATCCCGCCGAAAAAATGAAATGCCGCCTGAATCAAACTCTCAAAAAAACCCGGACGCTGACGCACCGAAGACAACAATTCCTTCTCCGATTCCCAAAATGGGACGTGTGCTCACCGCGATTCTAATTGTAGCGGGCTTTGCGGAGATGGCTTACGGCATCGTCAACTTCTCTGCGATGCCCGTCTATATCAAAGCTCTGAGTCTCCCAGAGCAGTGGATTGCGGGAATGGCGTCCGCCTATCTGATTACGGAAGGTTTGTTGAAGTCTCCGTTCGGCTTGCTCGGAGATCGGTTTGGGCGCAAGCGATTGGTGCTGGCGGGTCCCATCATTTCCACGTTTACGGCATTGCTGACCCCCTTTATTCACAATCCGTACATCCTTCTCTTTTTGCGTGTCCTCGATGGTGCGGGACTTGCGGCACTCTGGCCCTCTGCCTTCAGCCTGATTGGGGATTACGCCGCCAAAGAGCGTCAAGCCTCGGCAATGAGTCTCTTCAATATCTCTTACATGGTGGGGATTGCGTTCGGACCCGCTATTGGAGGGATCATCAATGACGCCGCCAAAAATCTCTTTCACCTGACTGAAGCGTCTTCCAAGCAAGCCTCATTTTATGTGGCGTCGGTACTTTTCGCGGCAACAGCGATCACGGCTTACTTCATGATCCCGGACAAGCACCCTCATGTCGTCGCAAAAACCCCGGAACAGGAGCTTCATGCCGAGGGCGGTATCAGCCTGAAAGACTTTAAGAAAATGCTCGGTCGGATGCCCGCATTGCTGGCTTTAGCGGCCACCACGTTTCTGGGGGTCGGTATGGTGATGGCTTACGCCAAACTTTTCATTATGGAGCGTTTCGTCTTGAGCGAAAGTGCTTACGGCACTCTGCTCATTGCACCCGCTCTGATTATTGGAGCCGCCTCGATTCCGCTCGGCACACTCAGCGACAAAATTGGCAAAGAACGCGCGATTAAAATTGGAATGACGCTTTGTACAATGGGCTTCTGGGCTTTGATTTTGCTTCCGTCGTATCGTACCACGCTCGTCGTTCTCGGCTCTCTTGTCGGCATCGGATTTGTGATCGCGTTTCCGGCAATGATGGCGAAAGTGAGTGGGGATTGCGAACCGTCGCAGCGTGGAGCCGCCCTCGGTGCAATTGGAACTGCGCAGGGATTAGGAGCGATTATCGGCGTTTCACTTTCCGGGTTTCTTTACAAAGTGGGGGCGTTTACGGTTTTCGGGCAACTCGTGCCGGAGCATGGCTTGCCTTTTCTCGGTTGTGCGATCATGCTTCTCTTCGCAACAACAATCGCCTGGACAAGTTTGCACCGGGACAAATTACAAACGCCTCCTCCGTCCTGATAACAGTTGCGGGCAAACGAAAGCGATAAGTGACCCTCCCTATAAGTTACGTTCAGAGTCTAAGAGCGGAAGTTGGGCATCGTCCCTTGATCCTTGTTTCTGCAGGTGTTTTGCTGTGGGACAAACAGGGGAGATTGCTCCTTCAACGTCGAACGGATAACAAGGAGTGGAGCATTCCGGGCGGGTGCATGGAACTAGGAGAGACTACCGAAGAGACGGCTCTCCGGGAAGTGCATGAAGAAACAGGTCTCACGATAGCGAGCCTTTTATTTTTTGGCGTGTTTTCCGGGGCAGGGCTTCAGTACATCTATCCCAATGGCGATAAAGTCGAGGTCGTTTCCATTGTTTACGAAACCGCTGACTTCTCCGGTGAACTTCGACTTGACGAAGACGCGAGCCTTGAACTTC
>JACMPS010000161.1 GCA_014377395.1 Chthonomonadaceae bacterium | reverse complement strand
CTTGCGGGGTCACTTGCCCTCCGTGAGTCGCCCTCAATTGCACTTCGGCTTTTACAGGAAGTTCCCCCTGAACCCGTGCGTGAAACGGCGATTCTTGCGTTTCTCGCACTTCGTCAGGTAGGGGTGGAAATATAAGTGTTCATGCGAATACAAACGCTACCCAACCACCCGCTACGCTAGAGAACACGGAGACACAGAGAGATGCAGAGAGATGCAGAGAGAATTCTCTCACGTAAAGACACAAAGGGAGGAGGGAAAGAGCAAAAGAAAATTTGTTGGAAGTAAGAGGGCATTTGCATCTGCCCCCCTCTCCCGGATTTTGGGGGAGGGTGAGTGAATAGAATCAGGGTGGGGGCTTTTTCTCTGTGTCTCTTTTTGTTCCAGGACAGGCGGGTGGTTAGATAACGTTTGGATTCAATCCGTCAGTGAGCGGGTTCTGCCGCCATATCTGCCTGTGGTGAGGCTTCCGTCGTGGGTTGGGCATGAAGACGATAGCAGAAAAACGCTCCGAGGAACATAAGACCTGCCGCTACATAAATTCCCGGCGTGTACTGCCCATGCGTGTAATCTTTGACTTTAACCATCATCAAGGGTCCGATGAAGCCACCGAGATTTCCTACCGAATTGATAAAGGCAATGCCTCCCGCCGCCGCTTTTGCCCCCATGAGGTTTGTTGTCAAAGCCCAATAGGAACCCGCCGCGATCCGCTCACCCAGCACATTGAGGGAGAGAGCCGCCGCAATCCACCAGGGATTTGGCGCGAATACCAGTGCGAGAAACCCAAGCCCCGCCACGAAGTAGCCAATGGTGACATGGGCGCGTCTTCGTCCCGTTCGGTCAGAGTGTGCGGCACCGATCATCATGCCTATCGCCCCGACAATTCCCGGAATAATCAGGATTTTGGCAGCAGAGGCTGGCGACCATGTCTCATGGCTCCATGCAATAATGATTTTTGGACTATAAAAGCCAACGGCATTGATAGCGGTAGAGGTGACAATGAAGATCAGGCATAACTGACGAATACGTGGGTCGGAGAGTGCCACCTTAAAGGAAAGGTGATGCACTCGCTGATCGTTGTTCGCTTCGGTCTCAAGGCGTTTGGTGAGCCAATTTTTCTCGTCCTGGCTCAACCATTTTGCGCCTTCCGGCCCATTTGGAAGAACACCCCAGACTACCAAGCCAAGCAAAACTGAGGGAATGCCTTCCAGTAAGAACAGCCATTGCCAACCCTTGAGACCGTAGGTTCCGTCCAGTTGTAGCAACAAACCACCCAGAAAGGGTCCGAAGATTCCGATCAGAGCCGTGAGAGAAAGAAAACGGGAAATCACCTGTGCTCTTGCGTTTGCCGGAACCCAATAGGTGAAGTAGAGAACGATGCCGGGATAAAAGCCTGCTTCCGCCACACCGAGCATAAACCTTAAAAAATAAAAACTGCCCGGAGTTTTGACGAACATCATGCACGCCGAAACGACCCCCCATGAAATCATAATGCGTGCAATCCAGCGTCTGGCTCCCACTTTCTCCATAATCAGGTTGCTTGGGATTTCGAAGATAAAGTATCCAATGAAGAAAATACCTGCACCCAGACTGTAAACCGTATTGCTCAGGTTCAGGTCTTTCTGCATTGTGGAGGCTGCTATCGAAACATTTGTTCGATCCAGAAGATTAAAGACGTAGAGAAACGCAAGAAAGGGTGCCAATCGCGCCAGCACTTTTCGGATAACCGAACGTTCAAGTGCCTGTGGTGTTGAAAGTGGAATTGCCATGGGAGAATTTTTTTGTTCCTTTATTGTTCTATTTCTGCTCAGGCACCTTTAATTCCTGCCTGCCGGGGTAACTTATGCGGACTTCCAGGAGATTTTGCTGTCTTAACCCCATCTTAACCTCGGAAGGGGTATGCTTAACAAAACCAAACTTAAAAGTGTTCTTTATAAATCCGCCCTCTCGTCTCTGTGACCTCTCTCTTCTGATCCCCAGAGAGGAGGTTAGGGCAAGGCGGAACAGGAGAGAGTTACGGCTTTTATGACCTCGAAACATTCCTTTTTGTGGCATTAAATTTGGGTAATAAATTGGGAAGAAGCTGGTATAGGTAAGGCAAACAGAGGTACGGGAAGGAATTTTTTGTGATTAAGTCTGAAACTAAAGTAGGTATTGGGGTGGTGGTCGCCGTAACGCTTGCGGTGACAATCGGGATAGGGGCGTGGGGAAACCGCAAGCAGGACGAGCCGAAAAACGTACCGCTTGTGACCGGCAAAATGATCACGCCGACAGGACAACATACGGACGTAGGAAGTTTTCCCGCGAATATGGCGGTCAGTCCCGACGGCAAATTCGTGGTCGTCACCAACACAGGATTCCGGCAGTACCTCACCGTGTTGAGTGCGAAAGACGGGCGTCGTGTTTCTCAATTATCCTTCAATGAACTAATCAAAGGCGAAACAAGAAAAAAGACGTCCCTTTATTATGGGCTTGCCTTTGCTCCCGCCAATGCTACTGGAAGTACCGCGACGCTCTACGTTTCGCGGGGTCCCGAAGACAAAGTTTCGATTTACAAACTCGACGACGAGGGCAAACTCACCGATACCGGGAAACCTCTCGACAATCCCTCCGGCTTGCCCGTTGCCGCCGGCCCCAACTTTATCGCAGGGATCGCGCTTTCCTCCGATGGATGGCGTCTGTATGCCGTCAACAACGAAACAAATGCTTTTACCGGGCAGACAGGCTCGATTTCGATCATTGACATCCTGAATAACAAGGTTCTCGGCAAGGTAAAAACTCCCGGCTTTCCCTTTGCGATAGCCGCCTTGACTCAGGGAACCTTTGCCGACAAAAAAGTCTATGTGACCAGCGAACGGGATGGAGTTGTCTCCGCCCTCGACGTGGACAACCTCTCTATCGGGCAAAATCTCAGGGACATTCCGACAGGCGATCACCCGATGGCACTGCTCTTCGACAAAAAGCAAAAGCGGCTTTTTGTGGCGAACGCGGGCAGTGACACGATCAGCATTATCGCAACGGGAACCGACAAAGTCGTTCGCACGATCCCTCTCCGTCCTGCCGAAGCGCACGGGCTTCCCGGTGCGACTCCGACTGCAATGGCTCTCAGTCCCGATGAAAATTACCTTTATGTCACCCTTGCCGACATGAACGCCGTTGCGGTCGTTGATCTGCGAAAAGCGAGTCTCGCGGGCTACATTCCCACGGGCTGGTACCCGACTTCGATTGTGGTTTCAGGCGACGGCGGCTCTCTTTTCGTTGCGAACGCAAAAGGAACGAAACTCCGCAATCCCAACAAAGTGGACGCCGGGAAAAATGGAGAGTGGGGGCAATACGTTGAGAACATCATTGAAGGCACGGTACAATTCATGCCCGTCCCCAAGCCTGTCGAACTGAAACGGCTGACTTCGCAGGTGATCGCCAACAATCTTCTTGTCCCTGACCTTGCCAATGCAAACCTGAAAGCCCTTCCAGTGACGGGAATCAAGCACGTTATCTACATTCTCAAGGAAAATCGCACCTACGATCAGATTCTTGGCGACATGGCTCAGGGCAACGGCGATCCCTCACTGGTTCTCTTTGGAAAAGACGTGACTCCCAATCAACACGCACTTGCGGAGCGGTTTGTTTTGCTCGATAATTTTTACGATTGCGCGGAGGTGAGCGGAGACGGATGGGACTGGTCTACATCCGGCATGACAAGTGAGTATACGGCGCGAAATTTGCCTTTCAATTACAGTGGACGTGGACGAAGTTACGACTTCGAGGGGCAAAACAACGGCGTTTCGGTAGACTTGAAGGGGTTGCCCGATGTGGCAATGGCTCCCGGTGGCTACCTGTGGGACAACGCTTTCAAGCACAAAGTTTCCTATCGCAACTACGGGTTTTACAATGGGTTTTCGGCGGGATCGGGTCCCGACGGAAAGCCTCTTTCGGTGGATAATGCGCCCACGAAAAAAGCCCTGAGCGGCGAATACAACGATGAAAACTTTTTCCGTTTCGATATGGCTTATGCGGATAGCGATGCCTGGAAAATACTCGATTGCCCCGCTCCGATCCAGCGAAAAACTTATGGCAAGTTCGCCTCCTCTTCTCGTTTTGCTGAGTGGAGGCGCGAATTCGACGGCTACGTGAAAAACGATAATCTGCCCTCACTCCAGATGATTCGGTTTCCCCGTAATCACACGCAGGGAACGACGGTAGGGGTTCATTCCCCCCGTGCAATGGTGGCGGATAATGATTATGCGGTGGGGCAGCTCGTAGAAGCGGTCAGCAAGACGAAATACTGGAACGATACGGCGATTTTTGTGATCGAAGATGACGCACAAAATGGGCATGACCATGTAGACGCGCACCGCTCGATTTGCTTAGTGATTAGCCCCCACATCAAAAAAGCGACGGTTGACCACAAATTTTACAATACCGACAGCGTGTTACGAACGATGGAGGCTCTTCGCGGTTTGCCGCCGATGTGCCAATACGATGCCGTTGCACCCGTGATGAATTTCTTTGAGAAAACGGCGGTCAATTTGGAAACGTACACCGCAATCTTACCCACGAAAGCGATTGTGGGAGAGGTCAATAAGAAAGGTGCCTACAAAGCGGAGGAAAGTCGTCGGCTTGACTTTTCCCGCGAGGATCGTGTGCCGGATGCCCTACTCAATGATCTTCTCTGGCACAGCGTCAAGGGCGCAAAAACGCCGGAACCCTCACCCCGCTATGGTCTGAAAACCGTGACAAAGCGCATCCGAAAAGACAACGACGATTGAGGTGAAGGAATAGCCCCCACCCCTATCTTGTTCACTCACCCTCCCCCAAAATCCGGGAGAGGGGAGTCAATACAAAGACCTCAACTTTTGCTTTTTTCTTTGCGTCTTTATGTCTTCGCGTCCGAAGGACGCCTTCACCGCAGGTGCTTAGCGCAGGGATAAACCAGACCGTTGAAATTTATCAAACCGTTTAACGACAAAACAGTTGACGCGATCAATACCGTTGATCAATCG
>JACMPS010000160.1 GCA_014377395.1 Chthonomonadaceae bacterium | reverse complement strand
GAAAGTGATTTCCAGTGCCGCAACTCGCCCCAGACATGATCGTGGCTCATGGAAGCCACCCCAACTCGATAAGTTTTCATTTTTGTATTTTCTCTTTTCAATCAGCCCTACGTAAAGGAAATCGGAATGGTGAATCAGTCCTTTTCCTCCCCCTTAATGGAAGGGGAAGGTTATGAGGGGATCTGAACTCACCACACTCTTTAGCCCCCACCCCCAAAATCCGGGAAAGGGGAGTCAATCCAGTTGTATTTGATCTTAATTAACGGGAGCGAGACCCACACCGTCTCCCATTGTCCCTTCCGAGTCTGTGGCGGGAGCGGGTTCTCGGAAAAAGATCGTGAAGGCGGCGGCACATAGTACCGTCAGGAGCGCAGGAATCAGGAAGATGCGGGGCCATTCAATCACTTTGTTAACGGAGCCGGGAACGGCGGTCGTGTAAAAGTCTTGCAGTCGTCCACAGAACATCGTTCCAAGGTAATTCCCTAAGCCGAGCGTGATCAACGTGAACAGGCTTTGTGCTGAAGCGCGTATGTCTTTTGGAGCCACACGATCAATGTAGATGTAGGAAGTCACAAACACAAACGCAAATCCGATCCCATGAAACGACATCGAAGCCAGTACAAGCCAGGTAGGTTGTCCCAGAGCAAAGATAAAGTAACGGAGAGGCCACGCAAGCGTTCCGATGACGAGAGTCCACTTGATTCCGAGATACCGGAGGGAAAGCGGGGTGAACAGTGCAAGAGAAATAATTTCCGCCGCCTGTGCAATGGATTTGTAGAGTGAGACCTTGTCATGCTCGATACCAAGCCCATTCTCCATAAAAGGGCTTGAAAGCATATAGTAGAACTGGAATTCCGTCGAAGCAAGAAACGAAATCACCATGAAAACCGCAAAGCCCGGAACCGTCGCAAACAACTTAAAGGCTTTGGTGAACGCCCAGGGGTCTTTTGATTGTCGTGAGGGAGGCGTGTTCGGAATCAGCAAACAGACAACGGCAAGTACCGCTCCGAAAGCCGCCGCAAGGTACATTTCCTCGAAGGGGGCCCACGCTCCCGGTGCAAGTGCGGGTCTTCCTCTTAACATTACGGTCAGAATAATCGCGGCAAGTATCCACCCAACCGTTCCTGCTGTGCGAATCCGCGAAAAGTCCCGTTCCTGCGTCGCGGCACTTGTATTTTCTTTGCTCAGATGATAAAAGACGATTGAATTGGAGATACCCAGCGTCGGAGCGAAAAAGAGGGACCAAACCCACATCCAGCCGCCAAGCCCGCTAATCGTTTGTTGTGTCGCCATCATATAGGCACTGAGGGCACAGACAACGGCGGCGATTCCCATAAAGCCCTGGCTCGGCAAATAGCGATCCACGAGTTGACCGCCGATAAACGGAGTGATCATGCAGGCAAGCCACAGAATACCGTAAATGTAGCCCGTCTCCACTCCCGAAGCGTGCAGACGGCTCTGGATTGTTGCCGCAAGAATAGGAGTCCAGGCTCCCCACATCGCATACTGGAAAAACATCATCGCGCCTAATTTGATTCGAAGCGAAGTTCGTGACATAAGTTCTCCTTCTTAGAGGGTTTGGCTTTAGTTCACCGTTCCCCCCCCCGGTTCCTGTTCAATCCCGAAATTCTTTTCGGAAAACCCGAAATGTACGGATAATTCTCCCGAAAGTATGGAAAGATTTGATCAAGGGATGGGTAAAAGCCACATTTTTCCAAAAAACCGGCAATGCGACTATAAGCCCCAGAGCCTCTTCAACCGACAATAACCTCAGGCAACCTGCTGTCTCTGCCGGTCTTATCGGTGCGATCACGTACAAACCTGCGGTTGCAGGTGATTTGACTTTTTGCAGTTCAGTCGCAATCATTTCAGATGTGCCTTTCCTCAAGGAATGAGGGGAGGGTAGCCTATACAGGGAGGACTTACCGTGGGCGAAATTTCTACTGCCAGCCTCTGGCGGGAGTTCAGTCAATCTCGAAACCAGCGAACACGCACTCAGTTGATTCAGCGTTTCTCACATCTCGTTTCCATTACCGCAGGACGGCTTTTCGGACCTCTGCCGGGTGGTGTCGAGCGTGACGACCTGATTTCAGCCGGAGCCGTTGGTCTCATCAAAGCCGTGGATCAGTTCGATCCTGAGCGAAACATCAAGTTTGAGACGTATGCAATTACCTTGATTCGTGGGGCAATTCTGGAAATGTTGCGCGGAGACGATTGGGTTCCCCGTCTGCTTCGTGATCAGATAAAGCAGTTTAAACTGGCGTGTTCTCGTTTGGAAAGTCTACTCGGCAGACCTCCCTACGAAGACGAAATCGCGGTCGAAATGGGAATGACGCAGGAGAAATTCGACAAACTTCTCTCCAACATTTCCCGCACGAATTTGCTTTCACTGGACGACCTGCGAATGGGAAGCGAACAACAGCGGCTCGTTGATCTGATTCCGAATGAGGACGCGGGCCCTATGGAGTGTGTCGCTTTGCGTGAGCGGGGTCATGCACTTGCGGGGGCAGTGGACAAACTTCCCGACCGTGAACGCACGGTGGTGGCACTTTATTATCATGAAGGCTTGACCTTCAAGGAAATCGGCTCGGTCTTAACGGTTTCCGAATCGCGTGCTTATCAACTCCATGCTCAGGCAGTCACACGGTTGCGGGGGTATCTGGAGGAAGACGTTGAACTTTTCCCGTAGATCTTACGGCGATCTCATTCAATTAATTTTCGATCCATTTAAGAAGTAGCAATCGAGTCTGGTAGAACGTAGGGGTCTTTAGATCGTGTCACGCAGGAATAAATTCCGCGCTCGGAGGTGTGCCGCCCGCGCCCAATCACAAACTCCTGCTCAATGATTCGCAGGACTTTCTTCGGACACACTATTTGCCTTATATCCAGCAAAGTTGCCCAAATGTTCTACCGAGTTAGACTAAGAGAGGCGAGGGTGAAGAGAGAAGAGGAAGAAACTCCTTTTTATCTGTTCACTCTTTTTTCTTGCCTAATTTTTCTTGTCGGAAGAGGTGTCATAAGTTGATCAAAATATTTTCAGGGACTTGACCTGTGTAGAGATAGGCGGCGGAATAAGGGCATAATTCCAAATCCTTACGATAAACCTCATCGCGGTTTTTGCTGTGCCAGAGTACCTTCCCCCGTATCAAGACATCGCTTTTGTCGAACTCCGGGTCTTCCACCAAGACCCACTCGCTGTCGAATTGCTTTTCTATCTCCGTAAGCGTCATCATTCGATTTGTGATCGTTTCGTTCATTCTCTTGCCTCTCATCAACCTCTCACCAGATACATTGTTTTTCATTCTGCCATAACGGATACATGGGCTAGCGCAAGATTTGTTTCGACACTTTCTCGAAAAGTGCAAACTTTATCTTTGGGAACAAAGAGAGGGTAGGGCTACGCTCTCTTTGTCCGCCCCTTTACTTTCGTCGTAGAAAACGTTATAATGCTCCTGTGCTTCACCGGCTTCCCCCTATAAGGCAATGTTGCCCCGCCGGTTTCCGCTCCTGCTGATCATGCCCCACTTCAGTGCTTGAAGAGGAAATTCGCCCCGCAAGGTGGGATTTTGCCCCATGTCGCTCTTTGAATCGTATCGTACCGATCCCTTTTTCGATGAAATGTTTTTTGAGAACGGCGAACCACGCCCTCATTATCGAAAACTTTTTCAGCATCTCAAAGACATGACCCCCGAAGAGTTCAAGCGGCGTGTCGCCCTTGCCGACAAAACTCTCATCAATCAGGGTATCACGTTTGCGGTCTATGGCGATGGGGCAGGCACCGAAAAGCCGTTTCCGTTCGACCTGATTCCGCGCATCATCCCCGCCGATGAATGGGACTTGATCGAGCGTGGTCTCAAGCAACGACTGCAAACCCTCAATCTTTTCCTCTATGACATTTATCACGAACAGAAAGTCTTGAAGGACGGTGTTGTGCCGCGTGAACTCGTCATCAACGCCTCGAACTATCGCGCCGAATTTCAGAACGCCGACCCGCCCGGAAATATTTATGTCCACATTTGTGGAACCGACCTCATCCGTGATGCCGACGGCACATATCGGGTGCTGGAAGACAATCTGCGGACGCCGTCGGGCGTCTCCTATGTGCTTGAAAACCGAACGATTCTTACCCGCGTCATGCCCTTTATGTTCCGGGATTTGCCTGTGCGCCCGGTAGACAATTACACCACGCAGTTGCTCTCGAATCTGCGTGAACTCGCCCCCGCTTCCCGTCAGGAAAACCCCAACGTTGTCCTGCTGACCCCCGGCGTCTACAACAGTGCTTACTTCGAACACGCTTTTCTCGCGCAACAACTTGGAATCGAACTCGTCGAGGGACGTGATTTGGAAGTACGTGACAACATTGTCTTTATGCGAACGACGAAAGGGCTGGAGCGCGTAGACGTGATTTACCGCCGGATAGATGATGATTTCCTCGATCCACTCGTCTTTCGCAAAGACTCGAAATTGGGTGTTCCCGGTCTTGTTCACGCTTATCGGCATGGCAACGTGGCTCTGGCAAACTCGATTGGAACAGGCGTGGCGGATGATAAGGTGATTTATGCCTTCGTGCCGAAACTCATTCGCTACTATTTAGGGGAAGACGCAATCCTGCCGAATGTCGAAACCTACCTTGCGAGCGAACCGGACAGCCTCCTCTACATTCTTGAAAATCTCGACAAACTCGTGGTGAAAGCCGCCAATGAATCGGGCGGGTACGGAATGCTGATGGGGCCCCAAGCCACAAAAGAAGAGCGTGACGAGTTCGCACTCAAAATCAAAGAAAATCCCCGCAATTATATCGCTCAACCGTTGATTGCATTGTCTCGCGCTCCCGCTTTTCTCGGTGAGTGTTGCGAGGGGCGGCACGTAGACCTGCGCCCCTATCTACTGACGGGCAAGCGCGGCATGACCTTGATCCCCGGTGCGCTCACTCGCGTCGCCCTGAAAAAAGGAAGTTACGTCGTTAATTCGTCACAGGGTGGGGGATCGAAAGATACGTGGGTACTGGCAAAAGAGGGAATGAGCCAATCGCAGGGAAACGGCTCTCAGACGCAAACAATGGGTTCCATGACACAAACTCTGTCATCCAGTAAATCACAAATGGGATCACCCCTGTCGTCTAATCCGGCACAAACCTCGAAGGGAAACGAATAACCGATGCTGTGTCGAGATGCCGACGCCTGTTACTGGATTGGTCGCTACGTGGAACGTGCCGAGGCAACGGCGCGAATGGTGGATGTGCATTATCACGCCGCCCTCGATTCGGGCATGAGTTACAACGTGGAAGACGTTCCCCCCGGCGAAACGGAACCCCCGATTCACTGGGCTTCCCTCCTTAAAATTTCCGGTTCCGATGAAGATTTCTACGCTCGGTATGAATCGGAAACTGACCGCGATATTATTCAGTTTTTCGCCTTCGATCTAAAAAACCCTCACTCGATTCTTTCCACCTGGAATCGCGCCCGTGACAACGCTCGCTCGATCCGAGAACAAATTGCCTCCGAAATGTGGGAAAGCATCAACATTTTTTACCTTGAACTGCGCGAATGGAACGTTGACCGCGTGTTGGAGGGATCACCGCACGAGTTTTTCGAGCGTGTAAAGCGGTCTTCTCATTTGTTTCAGGGCATTCTCAACCGCACAATGCTGATGAGCGAAACTCGTGACTGGCTTGATGTCGGGCGATTTCTGGAGCGTGGCGATCAGACGGCGCGACTGCTCGATGTGAAGTACCACGACCTTCTTCCTGCGTACAGAGCGATAGAGGAGAACGCGCACCCGGCAGTCGAGCCTCTGGGAGTAGGGTCTCAACTCGACATTCACGGCTGGATTGCGGTCTTAAAATCGGTGAGCGCTTTTGAGATGTACCGCAAAGTTTATCCGGCGGGTCTCCGTTCCGCCTCGGTGGTAGACTTTCTGGTGCTGAACCCGCAGTTTCCGGCGTCTGTCCGGCACTGTGTCAAGCGCGTAGATGGTTGCCTGACACGCATCGGCGACGGACCTAAAGAAAGTGAGACGGCAATGGAACCCCAACGTCTTATCATGCGCCTGATGGCGGATTTGCAGTATGTGCGTCCCGGTTCGATCATTAAGAGCGGCTTACATGAATTTCTGGAGGATATTCAGGTGCAGTGCGCCGACCTCGGCGACTCAATCACGAAAACCTATCTTTCCTACTGAAAGAATTCTTAGAGGTGTAGCAAAGCATTTTCGAGAGGGTAAACCAAGCAAAGATACCGGCGGAATAAATTCGCCGCTTGCGGCTTCGCCGGTAGTCCTGCGGATATCACTATAGCGTAATCGTGGGCATTTGCATCGCGTCCGGCAGGACGCCTTCGCCGCAGGGGCTTAGCGGCTGTGTTTACACCGTTGACGATAAAACCGTTGACGAACCCCACCCCAATCCTCCCCTTGCGTAAGGGGAGGGAGTCAAGATTGTTTTGCTCTGGTGAGTGCAAGATAAGCGTTTTTATGTGCTTTGGTCATGCTTTTGGATAGAAACTACCATGAGGCTTCGCGTTCAACATATCACGCATTATGCCTACGCTTCGCCCGCCTTCGACAGCCATAATGAAGCGCGGCTGATGCCCCTCTCGGACGAAGAGCAGACCTGCCTTGCGTTTCGCCTGACAACGGAACCCGTCGTGAAAATCTTCGAGTACGATACTCCGGTTGGGCGCGTGCATCACTTTAATCTTCATCAGCCTCATTCAATCCTTGAAATCCGTGCCGAATCCGAAGTTTTTACGAATCGGATCAATCCCTTTCGCCGCTTGCAACTCGTCACTGATGACCGCGATTTCTACCGCCGAGACGACATTCGGCAACGCTACGCCGAGTTTCTCACCTCTACCGAGCGCGTTCCCCTTGTCCCGGAAACCGAGCGTATCGCCCGAGTCGCCCGAAACCAGTCCGGTGTCGCAGTTGCCTCGTTTCTGATCACGCTCAATCGTTTGATGCACCGCGTCTTCACTTACTCGCCGGGAGCCACCGATGTCAATACCTCGATCTTGCAGGTATTGGAGCAGGAGAAGGGCGTCTGTCAGGATTTCGCGCACTTGATGCTTTCGGTTTTGCGGAGTGAGGGAATCCCTTCGCGTTACGTGAGTGGCTACCTGCACACGGGGCATGATGCCGCAACGGAGGATGAGCCGGAGCAAACCCGCGTCTCCAACGAAGCAATGCACGCCTGGGTCGAGTGTCTTTTGCCCGATGAGACATGGTGCGGCTTTGATCCTACAAACAATCTGGTGGTCAATTCCCACTATATCAAAGTGCATCACGGGCGCGACTACAGTGACGTAACGCCACTGAAAGGGCTTTACCGGGGGGCGATTGACTCAAAAATGAAGATATTTGTGCGAGTGACGCGGGAGGAAGAGAGGCTTCTCTAAGGCGAGGGTAAGCACGACTCGCGCCACTAATTTCAGAGACGATGCGTAGGAAAAAGGGAATGCCGACCTTTTCAACGAAACCCAAACGAAAATTCCGGTTGACTTAAAGGCGAGTTTTTCGGTATGATACGAGGAACAGAAATTTCGTTCCATTTTTCGGGTGACATCGCCGTCCCCGCACACAGAATCCAATGTCAACAACAAAAAATCCTTT
>JACMPS010000159.1 GCA_014377395.1 Chthonomonadaceae bacterium | reverse complement strand
ATTTGTACCGTTCAATGGCTTGCAGAGTTTCATGGCATGGGGAGAAAAAGCCAGTACCTTAGAGAGAGAAGCAGGTTACTTCCCAAACAATTTCCAACGTCCCGGCTTTGCCTCCTCAGAGATACCGGAGACGGAAGGGGAGGTTTCGGCAGAAGCCGCAACCGTTTCATTTTTGTCGTTCGTGAGAAGGTCACGCACATGGATCACGAAAACTGTGATGTTGTCGCGTCCGCCTCGTGCATTTGCAAGTTCGATGCACTGTCGGGCGGCTTCGGAGGGAGCGTGCTTCTGCGCGATCTGCAAAAGTTCGTCATCCATCACATAGCCCGTCAGTCCGTCGGAACAGAGAATCCAGAGGTCGCCCGGTCTCACTGTTTCAACAAATAAATCGGGTTGAGCGGTAGATGCCGCACCAATCGTGCGAGTAATTACATTCTTGTAAGGCGAATTTTCCGCTTCCGCAGGGGTCATGTGTCCTGCTCGAACCATTTCCTCCACGTAGGAATGATCGAGCGTCACCTGCCGAATGTTGTCATCACGAATCAGATAAGCGCGACTGTCACCGAGTTGAGCGATCAAGACATGATCCTCAATGAAAACCGCCGCCGTCAGGGTGCTTCCCATGCCGTTGCGTTCGGGAATCATTTGCGCGAGATAGTAAACCTTTTCGTTGGCGCGAGCAATCGCTTCGATGAGGGCGGTTTCGGGTTGCGGCGAAGGGTGATCGTAATAGCCTGAAATCAGCGTTTTCATCAGAATTTCAGACGCAATTTGTCCTGCCGCTGCGCCTCCTACCCCATCCGCAACCGCGAAAAACGAACCCCGCAGGGCAAGAATCGCCGGGTCTTCCGGTTCGTAATAGTCGAACTTGTCTTCGTTGTTCTCGCGAACCTGCCCCATATCCGTTTTCGGAGCGTACTTGAGCAGGGGAACACAACGCGGCGAAGTTGCTTCGTACTCACGCCAGCCCCTGACCAACTCGGCACGATCAAATTTCGCGGTTGAGTCGAGGTCGCCTGATCCTCCGGTTTGCGCTTCTGCTAAATCGCTCATAGACTACGCCTGTACCTCATTATCACTCAAATTAAAGGGGACGGAATCGGACTGCATCGCCCTAGAAGATGCTGATTCGGAACGGAGCGAAACAAACTTAAAGCGGGTTTGTCCGAGTTGCACTTCGTCTCCTTCAAGAAGAGTTTGTCGCACATTGGCAGTCAGTCTTTGTCCATTGACGACGGTGCCGTTCGTACTCCCGACATCCGTGAGGTAGACCCCACTCGTGTCAGCGAGAATTTCGGCGTGTCGCCCGGAAATGTAGGTATCGAGCGGCAACGCAAGATTATTTCCCGGTTTGCGCCCAATCGTCATCGTTCCAATTTCGATTTCGATGTCACTACTCATGCCCTCGATTTTTTGCAGTTTTGCAATGGGAACCGAGTAGATTGGTGCTGAAACGTTTATCGGTGTTTCGGCGAGTTCCGTGTTTTCGGGAGTGGAAACCGAAGCACTGTTTGTTCCTTCCATCTCTCCGGGTACTTCTAAATCTGCATCTATCGGAGAAGAAACTTCGGAAGAGGGGGCGGGAGCCATCATCGTTCGATCCTGCGGAGAGGTCATCATGGTTCGCTCGTTGGAGCCTTGCGGAGAAGCGGGTTTTCCGGTTTCGAGGGTCACGCGCCAGTTTCCGAATTTAAGCGGAGTTCCCGGCATGGCAACGGTTGGCTGATTTGCACCGAGGCGCGTGTCTCCCACTTTGGTTCCGTTGGAAGAGCCTAAATCTTCTACTGTAATCGTGTTGCCTTCAACCGTGATTGTGGCATGATTGCGCGAGACGGTGTTGTCAATCATCAGCACGTCGGTTCCCATGCGCCCCACCGTGTTAACACCGGGCTTTAAGCGATAACGTTTTCCGTTTGCGATGTCCACAAGTTCCGCAACGGGAGCCTCTTCCGACGGGGGAGTCATCTCTTCCCCTACAGAGGAAGTCAGCAGAAAGCCACACTCGCCGCAATAGGTTTCCATGAGGGGCGTGTTCGCACTACAAACGGCGCAGGTCGCCACGCCCCCCATCTGCGTTCGCATCGGGTCATTGCCACCCATTACGGTGGCACCCCCGGCGGGCATTTGCATCGTTGCGCCGTCATTGGGGATCACCATCGTTCGATCCGTCCCGAAAACCTGTGTCTGTTCCATCTGTTCTCCTCGCATTATGTCCGCAGGACTACCGGCGAAGCCGCTAGAAGGGCATTTATTCCACCGGATTCTGATTTGGCTTTGCGTCGTCCTGACGGTATGCTTCTCCCGCCGTTTCCACTTGCCCCATCGCCTCGATCACACTCCCAATTACCGCCGTCACGCAGGGAACCGCCACGCTGTTTCCGCATTGCTTCCGGGTAGCTCCATAGCCGCAAGCGATTTTGTAACCTTCCGGGAAGCCCTGCAATCGGAGCATTTCGCGTTCCGTCAAACGGCGTTTTCCGTCCACCAGCAAGTAATTATAGGAGGCACCCGCCCGCAACGCACAGGAATAAGGATAAGCCGAAATATGACCGCCTTTATTTTCATGCCAGATCGTGCGCCCTGTAGGAGACGGCTTTCCGTAGGATTCGTATTCGGCGATCCTTTGAGCGCAAATCTTGTCCGATGCCCTGTAAAACTCCGCGATTTCCGCTTCCGGTTGCAATAGATCTTCAAGCGGTTTCATCGGAAGATGACCTACCGGAAAACGAAATCCGTTTGGCTCCTGAAACCCCACAATAAAAGTACGTTCCCGCTTTTGTGGCAACCCGAAATCGAGTGCGTTCAGCACTTTATGGCGCGTATGATACCCCAACTCACAAAGCGTATCATGGATCACCCGCATCGTGTTTCCGTTGTCATGCGTCGAGAGTTGCTTCACGTTCTCCAGCACAAAAGCCGCCGGACGTTTCGCCTCCAGGATACGGGCAATCTCGAAAAAGAGCGTTCCCCGTGTGTCCTCGAACCCTCGTCCGTCGCCACAGATCGAGAATGCCTGACAGGGGAATCCACCGAAAAGCAAGTCGTGATCGGGAATTTGATCCGCCTCTATTCGTGTGATGTCGCCGTGTGGTTTCTCCCCGAAGTTTGCCGCATAGGTGATCTGAGCGTCGGCGTCAATATCCGAAGAAAACACGCACTGCGCCTCTATTCCCTTTGCTTTCGCGGCGGATTCGGCAGCGATCCGAAAGCCACCGATACCGCAAAACAGATCAACGAACTTTACGAATTTTGGGGATTGAAAACTACTCACGTTTCCCCTGATCAAGCCGATAGATCGTCCCTATGATCGTCTTTTCGGCGTCCGCGCCCCCCTGCAAGGCTTGCAATGCCTGGGTCACTTCCTGTGCCTGTGCCGTCTGCCCACTCTGCAACAAGATCGTGCGCGTCTTTTGCAACTCGGTCATGGCTCCCATCGCCGTCAGTTGTTGCGTCTTCATGCCCATCATCGTGCGTTGCAAATTTTGAGACGCCATCGCAATATCGAGTTCGTTTTTCACGGTCTGATCCACGCCGGAAGCGAGTAAACTGCGGTCATTCGTGAACTCGAAAATGCAGTCGGACTTAGCACTTTCCGGGCGATTATTGACAATATCGTCGTAAAGAACTTCCACTTTCGCCACCCGATAAGTGCCGGGTGTATGCTTATCAAACTCCAGATCGGCAAGCAGGGTACGAATGGAACCGCGCTCCAAGTCGGGGACACTCACCTCCACGACGCGCCCATTGAACGAGGGTTGCATCCCGTAAATCTGCCGAGATTGTACCCACTTCGAGAGGTGAAAACGCACCCGGACATTTTTTGCCACAATCGTCATCAGCGTTTCGAGTTCGCGGCGGAACACTTCGGGCAAAAGATCGGGACGCTGAATATAGTAATAGTTACCGCCGCTTTTTCGGGCAATTCCCGCCATCAGTTCCTCATTGTATTCGCCTCCGAAACCGAGTGCCGTGATCGAAATTCCTTTTGCTTTTTGCTCCGCCACCTGCTGAATGATCGAGTTGTAGTCTTTTAGCCCAACCGTCGGTTCGCCGTCCGTCAAAAGCAAAACACGGTTGACGTAGCCCGGTGTCTGGTGCAACACCGAGGCGATTTGCATACACCCCGCAACCAGTCCATCATAGAGATTGGTGGTATTGCCAACATCAATTCGATTGATATGTTCCTTGACGAGTCCCTTGTTAATCACGCGGCGAGCGGGCATCAACACATCCACCTGCTCCTCGAACGTAACGATTGAGAGAATGTCATTTGGTTCGAGCATATCCACCACGTAATTACAGGCGTGTTTGACGTAAGTGAGCGGTTCGCCCTCCATAGAGCCGGAGCGATCAATCACAAGGCAAATGTTGAGCGGAGCGCGTCTGCCGATTTGTTGCCCGCCGCTTTTCAAGATTACCAGCGCGTGATCGCGGGTGATTTCAGGGGCGTAGGCATACCGATTCCCGGCCAGGCACTCGACTTCAAGGGTTTGCAGAGAAGGCATTCCCATCGCGGTTTTTGCCGGATCGAAGCCCATCTGTGTGCGCCCCAATCCCATCACTGTCGGCGCAACGCCCATTTGCGGTTGTCCGCCCATCATCTGTGTTCTATCTTCCATTCCGCTCTCACGCCTCTCTCGCACCTAAATTGCGTTATCGTAATTGTACAAATCCCGCCTGCGTAAAATGCTCATCAAAGGTAAACGCCTCCCTCCCTGCTCTTCCATCACAACAAAGGAGAAACAGTCTACCAATCCCCATTTTTTGTCCTGAAAGACACGATACTTTTGCAAGGCACGATCAAAGTATTCCGGTGTGAGCCTCACGACCAGAACATCTTCCGAGGTCAACAATTCCTCTGCGACAGAGACCGCCAATTTGCGTTCAATTCTCGCAAGACCATTTCCTACTTCAAGCAAAACCGCGTCCGTCGTCAGTGTCGGAAACCCTTTCCATTTATAGGACAAGGCGTTCGCCACCAAAAAGTTTTTGTCTCCGGGATTGCTCAGTGCCAGAATGTAAGAGGTGTCCATGAAACGGCGTTTCATGGTTTCTTGTCCAGCACGTAGTCGTCGTGGTTTTCTGCGAGGTCTGGGGGGCCTCCATCAAAGGAGAGGTCCAGTAATTTCTCCATAATAGATTTTTCATAGTTGGAATCTGACTTGCATTTTGTCTCAGCGTACATCACTTTGCGGGACAGGGCTTCCTCTGAAAGAGGTTTTTGTGGAACGACTTTGTTTTTTATCGTCATCTGGTCTTGAGTGGTTCCATCCAAAGACTGTTTTAGCACTTCGATCACAAAAAGAGAAGGCTCAAGTCCTTTT
>JACMPS010000158.1 GCA_014377395.1 Chthonomonadaceae bacterium | reverse complement strand
CTAACACTAACACGATAGGTCATTTCGTCGTAGGGGCACTGGGGACTTCCTCAAAGAGGCCGGGAGAGAAAGCCCGTCAATCCTGTTTCCTCCCCCTTCGCGAAGGGGGGGGTTAGGAGGGGGTTGAAATTCATTTTTCTTTGCCTCACCTGATGCGGAACGGCGAAATAAATGCCCTTCTGGCGGCTACGCCGTTCCGAGTTCATCCAATCGCGGACATCACTGTAGCGTCATCGCTCCCGCGCATTTCGTCAGGCAGGACGTCTCCACCGACAGGTGCTTAGCACAGGGGATAAACTGGACCGTTGACAAACCCCCTCCTAACCTCCTTATTGGGGTAGGTCTTTGGACGGGTTTTTGTTTGTGTGCAAATTTTAGCGAGACGGGTTGGTTTTCCCGTAAAGTAAAGATACCCCTACCTTTACTGGAGAAGAAAGCCAACCCTGCCTCACCGAGACCAATTATACCCGTGGACAGAGACGACTTTGGAGTATCTGGCCTCATCTTTCTCAGGCACAAGCGCGGGTGCTGACCCTGTGGAGCCTGAGCATGACCCTGGTGGGGTCCTGTGCCACAAGCCAACTCGCCGGCTTTTGGAGCGAAGCGAACTCTCACTCCTTCAACACCCAACGCCAGTGCTTGCGCGAATTCTATCTTGACGCCTCCGAGCACGGAATTTATTCCTGCGGCAAGTGCACAGACTTCATTTCGCGCTAAGGGACAAGATAAATTCCGTAAGGGGAGGAAGTAGATGCAAGATCACCTTCAACTCAACACTTAATGCTTACCACTTCTTCCAACATAGGTTATAATGAAGGCGTATGTTTTTACCTTATGCCTCCGATAACCCACCCACTCGCCGTCCTGTCGTCACGCTGTCACTAATCGGCGTTCTGACGCTACTCTCCTTCTACGTGGAGTCTCTCACGAGAAAAGGAGTTGCCTCGCCATTTCTGAATGTTTACGGGATTTTGCCCTCTTCTCCTCACCCGTTTTCGTTTTTCACCTACCTTTTCGTGAATGATGGGCTGGACCGTCTTTTTATCAATCTCTGTTATTTGTGGGTGTTCGGGAGCGGCGTAGAAGCGGCGGTAGGGCGTGGAAAGTTCCTCTCGATCTTCGTCGCGGGGGGCGTCATCGGCGGCGTCATGGAGTGGGCGGTTGTCTCAACAATCCTCCCCCCCGAAGCGCGTACCGTGCCGATCACAGGGGCATCGGCGGCTTGTGCGGGACTCATGGGCTTGTTCGCCGTGCGATACTACCGGGCGAAGTTGCTGTTCGCCTTTCCGCCAATCCGTCCTCATGTCGCAATCGTCGTTACGACGTTTGTAGTTTACGAGATGACGGCGGGTATCATCGGGCTTCTCTTCACGTCACAAAGAGGGGGAGTCGCACACTGGGCGCACATCAGTGGATTTATCTTCGGGCTTTGTACCGCAAGTCTGATGCAGTTAAGTGGAGAGGGACAACGTTCCTATCTGGAGCAGGACGCGGCAAAGGCAATGGAGGTGAGCGTTCCCGGTCAGGCGATCAAACGTTGGGAGTCGGTGTTGACGACGGAACCGGAAAATGCGCTTGCCCTCAAGGAAATGGCAAGGGCGTGGAACCTGCTCGGCGACCCCGACGCAACAACGGAATACGCTGTTCGCGCCCTCAAAGTGTTGTTGAAAGAAGGGAAGCGATCCGAAGCCGCTCATTTCTCTCTTGAGATGCGTTCCGTTCTGGAAGACCGCCCCGCACTTGAAAGAGCCTCCCTTTTAACGCCGGGAGAACAACTTCAACTCGGCATCGGCTTGGAGGAGAGCGAAGCCTTTGCCGCCTGTGCGGACGTGCTTCGGAGTCTGAGCGTTCATCACCCGGAGTCCCCCGAAACCGAAATGGCATTGCTTAAGGTCATCACGATCTACTCGCTACGGCTTCACCGAAACGGAGAAGCCGACATTCTGACCCGGCTTTTTCTGGAACGCTACCCCCAGAGCCAGTGGCGGAGCCTCCTCGAAAAGCAACAGCAACAACAAAAAGATCCAGTAACCTGAGACGGAGGAGAGTGTTAAGTGTTGAGGTGAAGATTGTCTTTCTTGCGTGTTGATGTTCAAGTTGATCGTTTCCCTGGCCCTGCGCCCCCACCCCAACCCGTTCCAATTACAAACTCTTGCTCAGTGGTTCGCAAGATTTCCCTTGCATAAGGGGAGGGAGCCGGATTGCCCTCAACGCTTTACGATCTCCTTCTCAACACTAAATACTTAACACTTTCCCCTATATTGTGCTAAAAATAGTCTATTGGGGAAATGTAAGGGTGTTTAAGCGGAAAGAGTTCTTCGGCGACGGCACTTGTCACTTCGTCCGAGGAGAGGAGAATTCCCTGTGCAAGACAATCTTCCCCCGAAATTGCACCGAGCAACAAGCGTGTCCAGACTGAAACATCGGCGGTCAGCACACACGCGGAGGAGATTTCTCCCGTAAGTTGGTCTTTCTTTCCGATGCCCTCACCGCTTATCACAACCTCCTGCTTTCCTTCCGGGTGAAGCGGATCGAGCATCACGCACCGAACCGATTTCTCTTCCAGTTTCGATAAGGGCAACGAAGCTAAATCCGATACCGCCAGAGCCTTGCCGAAATCCGCAATTCGTGCCATGACGGTTGGGAGAGTTTCGGTTTCGGAAAGGGTTGCCGCATCGGTGAGATTTGCCGAAAGCGTGAAAAGTTCGTTCTGAATGTGTCGCTCAAAGGTTCCCTCCACCTGAATTAAATCTACGGGTTGCCGGGAAAGGAAAGTGAGAGAGGCACGTCTTGCGCGGGAGGTCTCGAAAAGCATTTCCTGCACCCGCAATACGCTTTTCTGTTCTCCCGCAATGGTTTCCTCAAACAAATCATAAAGAAGATAGCCTTCCGGTACTCCGTTTTTCGGGGCGTAGATCACCCCGAAACGCAAAAACTCAAGCAGGAACTTCCAGCGTTTGGTGTCCCGCGTCAGAAGGAAGGTTTCGTTTCGGGAAAGGCGATCATAAATCAGACTGAGAGCATAACCGTCCCGACGCGAAAGGGAACGTACTCCGGCAACTTCCGGCGATTCGGGGAACGTCGAGGGGGGCGTAGTCAGACGTTGTGTGGAGGTGACGTACTCCCACCCCAATCGCCGATAGTAATCTGAGGAGACCGGATTCAACAGCACAAAGGGGATGTTGCGTTCGCGCAGAAGAGAGAGCGTGTCGGTCAGCAATCGGCGGGCATATCCGTTGCGGCGGACTTTTGTATGCGTAGACATTCCACAAATTCCAAAAACAGGAAAAGTCATTCCTTCCCGTTTAGCTGCTCTTTCGACAAGGGTAAGACAGGAGACGATTTTGCCTTCGATACGCAACACGCGCTTATTCTGGAGATCGAAGTAGGGATCTCGATAAAAAATTTGCGAAGTCGCAACGGGTTCCATTGAAAACGTTTCGGTCATCAACGCGAGAAAGTCGGATAGTTCCTCTTCATGAACGGCTCCACAATTGAGCGATTCCTGATTTGGGGGCATAAGATCAGCTAACATAAGACGGCAATCTCCAGTCGAAACGGCAGGGATCAAAGCAGAGTTCGCGCTCTTTCTACAAGTTTAGAAATGGTCTCTGAGGGAATTATGTGTTGGAAAACACTTATCCGAAAACACTTATCCTTAGAGTGCCTGAGAAAAAAGAAACGTTCGCCCTCTTTCTCCAAAAGATTGACAGGTTTGCTCATCTTCACTATAATGGTAGTATCGCAGGGCGGTTTGTCCACAAAGTGCCGAAGATTCCCGCCTCTGCCCCGACTTAGAAAGTTCACTCCCCCCTGTTTTCAGGAGTTTTTTTATGCCTATCGAACTCGAAACACTCAAGAGCCTCCCCCTTTTTAGAGGGCTGACCTCCGAACAGTATCAGTATGTATCGGAGCATGGGCGCAAACGCACCCACCGTATCGGAGACGCCATTGTCCGCAAAGAAGACCCCGGTGAAACATTTTACATGATTTTGCAGGGAACCGCCAAAGTTTCCACGACTTTTTCTGACGGAAAAGAGGTTTTTCTGGCTCTTCTCGCAACCGGTGACACGTTCGGTGAGATGAGTTTGATTGATCAGAGCGCACGCGCCGCCGACGTCATCACGCAGGAACCGACGACACTAATCGTTCTGGATCGCACCACGTTCAATCATCTCATGGACTCCGGCTCGGTGTTTGCCCGTAACCTGTTGCAGATTCTCGCACGACGACTGCGCCTTGCCAACGTGAGAATTCAGGCTCTTGCCACTCTGGATGTCTACGGGTTGGTTGCCCGTCAGATTCTGGAATTTGCTGATCTTTATGGTCAACCGCAACTGAACGGCGAGGTGCTGATTCCCATTCGCCTCACTCAAACCAATATGGCTGAGTTGGTAGGGGCTTCGCGGGAGCGCGTCAATCAAGTCATGGTGGCATATCGTCAAAAAGAGTATATCACGGTAGACGCCGCGTACCACATTACGGTACATTTGCCGGAGGACTTGAAACGGCGTTGCCAGTAAATCACGAGGTATTCAGGCAACTCATGTTATGCACCCGCCCCTTTGTTGGAGACAGAGAGGCAAGCCCCCACCCTGATTCCACCCAATCACCCTCCCCCAAAATCTGGGAGAGGGGAGGCAAGGCAAATGCCCGCTCCGTCTCAACATTTTTCTCTCGCTTTGTGTCTTTCCGTGAGGTTTCCCTCTCTTCGCATTTCTCTGTGCCTCTGTGCTCTCTTTTTGTTCCAAGACAGGTGGGTGGTAAATTAGAGTTCCTTGCGTTAGGCGAGTTATGCAACAAGGGGTGGGCGTCACACGAAATAGAGTTCGCCGTATCAAATTAGAGACAAGTGCAATCACGCTCAAAATCTACGTCTTTGTCCGCGATTGAATGAACTCGGAACGGCGAAGCTGCTAACGACGAATTCATTCCGCCGGATTTACTGTTGTACCAAACTTCATCAGATCGAAAAGTATTCCCCTGAATTGCCGTGCCACAAGCAAAAAAAATGAACAATCCACTTTTCACTTATCGGCGGGTACAGCGAGACCTGCGCCGTCACTACCACGCTTTTACGCAGGAAAACTGTCCTACCTGCCCCACGCCCTGCTGTCGGCAACCCGCCCGAATTTTGCCGACCGACATTCTGCTGGCGGAAGCGACAGGCTGGAAAACCCGCGTAAAACTTTTCTCCATCGACGGCGAAGGCGGCTACAGCGAACACGAGACCGATGCCGTCACCGAAATGGCAACCCGCACGGTCAACGCTTTTGTAAACCCGCCCGCTACTGCCGAAGACGAAACGGGAGACGCCCCTCCCTGCGAGTTTCTCGGTGAAACGGGTTGCTCATTTCCAAACGATTTGCGCCCCTTCGGATGTACCACCTACATCTGCAAATATATGTACGCGAAAATGGACAGGCAGTCCCTCACTCGTGTCAAACGCTCGGTACGCGAACTCGAAGAGGCACACCGCTCTCTTTTGCGAAACCGATAGGAGTTTTCATGCCCCCTTCTCCCTCCTTATTGTCTCGGTCTTTGTCTCGCTGGCACAACACACCGCTTTACCTCCGTATTCTAGCGGCACTCGCACTCGGTCTGGTGGTCGGAATCGTCTTTGGCAAATCCGCAGGAAGTCTCGGTTTGCCGAGTCAACTGATCTTGCGTTTGCTGAGTGCGTTGGCTCCGCCGCTTATTTTGATTGCCGTGATCCAAGCCCTGATGAAAGCGGAAATCAAAGGACGCACGGCGGGGAAACTCGCGTTTCTTCTTATCCTCAACACGACGGTTGCCATTACGATTGGCTTGGCTGTGGCAAATGTGGTGCGTCCCGGCGCGTGGCACAAACTGCCGCCCCCTCCTGCTACGTCAGAAGCCGCCACCGTGCAGGCACTTGCAAAGCCAAAGCCCGTGCTGGAACAGTTTCTCGATAATGTGCCGAAAAGTGTACTGGGGCCTCTCGGCGATCAGGCAAATGTCATCGGTGTGATTTTTATTGCGGTGGCGTTCGGGCTTGCACTGCGCCGCAACAAAGACCGTCCCCTTCGCACGATCACCGATCTTGTAGACCTTGCCTTCGATACGCTACTAACGGTTTTGCACTGGATTATTGACCTGGTTCCGATTGGAGTCTTTGGGATTGTGGCGAGTATTGTGGGAACAAAAGGGTTTGCGCCGTTTTACGCGCTCGGCGGGTTTATCTTCGCGGTGTTGCTGGCACTTTTGCTTCAAGCGAGTTACTATCTTTTACGAATCAGGTTCGGGAGTTGGGTGCGCCCGATGGATTTGTTGCGCGGAGCGAGAGACGCAATGACGATGGCGTTCTCGACTTCGAGTTCCACCGCCACTATGCCCCTTACCTTTCAGTGCTTGCGGAGGGTAGGATTACGCGAAGAATCGGCGAGTATGGGGGCATTAGTCGGCTCGAACTTCAACAACGACGGCACGGCACTTTATGAGGCGATGTCGGCACTGTTCGTCGCGCAAATGCTGGGAATGAACCTCGATCTGGGGCAACAATTCACCGTGGTGATCACCTCGATTATCGCGTCGGTAGGGGCGGCGGGGATCCCGGAAGCGGGTCTCGTCACGATGACGCTGGTGTTTACGGCGGTCAAGTTACCGATTGACTACATCCCGCTTTTGCTGACGGTGGACTGGTTTCTGGATCGTTCGCGCACAGTCATCAACATGATGGGCGATATGAACGTGAGTTGTCTTCTGGATGGCAAGACGCGGGGGGTTGAAGAAAGCACGATTTCGGCAGAGCCTCCTCGACCAGGCGAAATCCGAGGGGCGGCGGAATAACTTCGCTTTCGGCGGCTTTACGGTTCTGCCCGACGCTCAAAAGGGCAGATCTCGGTTTTTCCTCTTTCGCTCTTCTCTTCTCTCAGTCTTTTTACACCCGCATTTTCCTTTACTAAAGAATTCCAACAAATTTTCGCTTTT
>JACMPS010000157.1 GCA_014377395.1 Chthonomonadaceae bacterium | reverse complement strand
CGCGTCGAAACCACGTTTAGTCAGATCAACACACGCTTTGCGAAACGGATCCATGCCGTGACCCCACGTGGCTTTGAACTCAAGGTCTTCTTAACCGTGCTAGCATTTGCTATCACGGGGTAGGTAGCAACTTGGGTTAATAGTTAGTTTGTCTAAAGATTAGAATTTCCGAACCCGTGTTTTAGCCCTGATGATGAGCGAAAGTTGCTCATTGACGTTCACTAAAATTCACACAAACATACTACTATGTGCTGGAACAAATGCGGGCGCAGGGAATGAACTATGCGGAGGTTAGTACGGGCGGTGACTCTTTGCACGTCCCCGCTCGCCATGCTTATGAGAAAGTGGGTTTCGTGCCTTTGCCGTTATTCAGATACTACAAGACATTGTAGATCACGTAATGTGACGGGGAGAGACGATACTGTATGTACCGCCCCGACTTAGCGGGTGCCCGTCTTGCGGAAGCAGAAGCAGAGGGGACGCATATGAAGACGTTGCGAGACCCTGCAAAGATCGAAGCACGATTGCGACAAGTCCTAAAAATGTAACACATCGAAAGCATTTGCAAACAGAGGAAGAGGAGATCACGATGCTATTTCTAGTGACGTGTGTTTACAACTATGGAGTTGACGAAGACAATTTTAAGGTGGTTGAAGCGGGTTCTCGTTTGGAGGTTGTGGAGTCTATCGTGGACTACCCAGACTTCTGGAACACGTTTTTACAGGACTCAAATCTGTACGAGCCGATTGTACGCGGCGATATGCCGTACTATGTGGAGGGCCGCCCGGTGACGGCGGAAGAGGCTCTGACTTTGATTGATCGTTCGAGCGTGGACGGCGACAGCCGCGCCCAACTCTCCATTCTTCCAATTACGGAAATCTTGACACTGCCCCTTCCCTCGCCTTTTCCCCCGCGAACAAAACCTTCATAAACTATCTGAGTGAATTTCAGGGTTTGGTGTCCGGCTCAGGAATTTTTGAGAAGGGGTACGGCTCAAGGGGATGCGATTTCCCTTTTTACTCCGCGATATCGCTGTGAAGAGTTGCCAGATCGGAAAGATATTGGGGAAAGCGCATCTGAGCAGTTTGGAGGTCGGGGTAGCGGCGCGTATAGGTCTTTCCTCCGATTTCAACTCTGATGACGATCTGACCTTCTCCCTCATCCTCGGGGATTTCATCTTCGAAGCCGAGCATACGTTTAAGGTTCATATGTTTCCGTTCATTCTGTTTCGTTTTATGTCGTTCTCCGACAACAAAGCAAGCGGATCAGTGCTTGAAATCCGAGGACTCGGCGACCAGGTTCGGCGCAAGCATCTCGGCGGAGAAGCGGGCGAACTGAGTAGGTGGACTCATTTTCGGACGATGCACTACAAGGATTCCCTTTTGTAAGTCGTCACAATAAATTACATTGGCGACGGCACCATTCATCGTCATTCCGCCGTGAATAAAATTGTACTTTTCGATCCGCATCAGGCACAATCGGTCTAAGGTTACTCTTTCCGTCTTGAAGATTGCGCCGCCGATTTGTCCGAGTAGATTCAAGAGCAGTTCGTCCTTTGCAGGTTCTCCTTCATCGAAAAACTCCATTTTTTCGCCGAAGTGATCAAAGAAATACTCAAATATCTCGGAGAACACTTTTCCGGTTGCAATTTTGTGGCGCAACGTTTCGAGCAAAGATAAATCCATTGGGTTGTCCCTTTCGGTTTGTTTTCGTTCAGGAAGTGTTGGGCATCACAGGGGAAAATGCCCCCATGTAAACGGTGTTTCGCGACATTGCACCCTGATTCCTTTCCTGAAGTCATTGATGTTACGCAAAAAAAATCATAAAAGCACACCAATCTTGCTACCTCCCCTTTACGTAAGGGGGAGGCTAGGTGGGAGTTGGGGTTTGCTGCCGTTTCCAGAATCGTCTAACCCCAGCCCTCCCCTTGCATAAGTGGAGGGAGCCAAGACCCCTGCATTTGTTTTTCGGTCTAAAACAGTTTGCGGCTGTCCAGCAAAAGGGTAATGGGGCCGTCGTTGATGAGCGCGACTTGCATTTCCGCTCCGAAGCGTCCGCACTGGACGGAAACACCGGTTTGGGCGAGTTTTTGCACAAAGCGATGATAGAATGGCTCCGCAAATTCGCTGGGAGCGGCGTCGGTAAAGCCAGGACGCCGACCTTTGCGGGCGTCGGCATAAAGCGTGAAATTGGAAACCACAAGAGCGGAACCTCCTGTACCGAGCAAAGAAAGATTCATCCGTCCTTCCGCGTCTTCGAGAACTCGAAGATTGGCGATCTTGTCTACCAGATAAAGCAAGTCCGCCTCCGTATCGTCGTTTTTGATGCCGAGAAGCACCAGAAAACCCGTTTCAATCTCGCCTACGATTTCGCTTGAGACGGTGACGCTTGCTTTACTGACTCGTTGAACCACTGCCCGCATCTTGACCTGAACCGCCTGTCTGTGCTACATTCTGAGAGAAATTTTGTCACAAAGAGAATCAATCTCTGTTTGTTCTTAGTTAATTCAACGGCGAAGGCGAGTATTCCTTAAAAAATGAGTCCCGCAAAAATCAAAGTCGTCATTATGATGCTGTTTTCGACAGCCGCCGTTTCAGTCGGTGAGGCAATGCTCTCCAAAGGGATGCGCCAGACCAACGCGATTGTCGGCGGTTTGTGGGAACAGATTCGCGGCACGATTACGAACTTTCAGGTGGTAGTCGGTGTCGCTCTGATGACGCTCTATTTTATTCTTTACGCCCTATCTCTCAAGCAAGCCGACTTTAGTTTTGTGTTGCCGCTGACCGCTTTGAGTTACCTGCTCGGAGCCATTCTTGCCAAATATTATCTGGGAGAAACTGTGACAATGACGCGCTGGCTCGGTACACTGGTGATCACGCTTGGCGTGGCGATTGTCGGCTTTGGGGAGAAGCACTAGAAGAATGCACCTGTTGCTTTACCCACTCAGTGCCATGCTGATCGCCTCCGTTTTCTACACGCTTGCGGCAGTCACCGCCGCCGCAAAGTGGAAACGGGCAACTCTCCCCTCCAACACGGAATTTCTTCCCCCTGTCACTATTTTCAAGCCGCTCGCCGGAATGGACGCCGAAGCGTGGGAAAATTTCGTCTCCTTTTGTCATCTCGATTATCCCCTTGATCGTTACCAACTTATTTTCGGAACGCTCGACCCGAAAGATGCCGCTATACCTCTTGTGCATCGCCTGAAAGCCGAGTTTCCTCATCATGACATTACGCTCATTGCGGGAGGGGACGCCACACGCGGACACAATCGCAAAGTCTGCAATTTGCTCTCGATGGAGCCACACGCAAAACACGATTTCTACTTGCTCTCCGACTCCGATATGCGTGTGAAGCCGAATTATTTGCGTCGTATCGTTGCCCCCTTCAAACCGACTTCTTCAACTTTGCCTCTCTCCAATTCCGTGAAACCCACCCGCCCTGTTGGTCTTGTCACCTGTCCGTATCGAGGGCATAATCCGCGCAGTCTGTCGGCGAAACTCGAAGCATTGGGGATCGGTGCCGACTTTATTCCGAGTGCAATGGTGAGCCGAATGTTAGAGGGAGTGGGGTTTGCGTTCGGTTCGACGATTGCGCTTCCGAAATCTGTTCTGGAAGAAATCGGTGGCTTTGAGGCGATTTCCGATCAACTCGCCGATGATTTCCGGTTGGGGGAAGGCGCGAAGATAGCGGGTTACGAAGTGGTTCTCTCCGATTACGTGGTGGATAATCTGCTCGGCAAAGAAAACTTTGCGGCGATGTGGGCACGGCGATTACGCTGGGCAATAACGACTCGCTCCTGCCGACCTGGTGGCTACGCGGGTGCTGTGGTGACACATGGCGTTGCGCTGGCGGCTTTGTTTTTGATTGCCTCTCAATTCTCAACGGTAGGGTGGGGTGTTTTCGCAGGGGTGCTTGCGCTTCGCCTAACCACCTCCGCATGGATCGCCTCACGTTACACGGGCGACCCGAACATTTTGCGCTACCTGTTTTTGCTTCCGCTCAGCGATGCTCTGAGTTTTTTGCTGTACCTCTCCTCGTTTGTCTCCAACCGCATTTTGTGGCGTGGCGTTCCTTTTCGTCTTTACCGGGGGGGGCGTCTGGAACGCATCGTCCCGATTACTAAATCCGTCACCCGGTAAATCGTGCAGGAAAGTCATTGTAAAATCACGTAGTAGAAAGCGAAAAGCAAACCGATAATCAAAAGAGACGGTCTGTTCGTTTTCCTTTTCGAGACACTGTTTTTGTAGATTGCCTATCCCCGCAACTCATGCGATCCGATTTTTTGCAACACGATTTGAGGAGAAACCCATGCCCTATACCGTAAATGATTTGGACGAACGCGAGAAACTGCTTGCTGAACTCGCAGGTGATCTGAAAGATGCTCCGGCACGTGTCACTGTCCCGGAGAGCGATCCCGTGCTAGCGAAATATCGCTCTATCGGAACTCAACTGTGGCTGGACACCGGAAACCTCGAAGAAGCCACCAAACTCTGGAAGCCAGAAATGACGGCTCTCACCACCAACAACACGCTGGCTAATCAAGTGGTGCAAACGGGCATTATGGACGACGAAATTAAAGAGGCAGTCGCTCGCCTGAAGTCTACCGACCCGAATATGTCCGTTGACGACATGATTCTCGACGTAGTTTTCGTGGTGAATTGTCAGATTGCGCTTCGATTGGTAAGCGCGTTCGACGCCCTGGTTTCCGTCGAACTGCACCCGGCGGTTTGCAAAGACATCGAGAAAACTCTGCGGTATGCTCAACGCTATTATGCCGTAAACCCTGACCGCTTTATTGTGAAGATTCCGTTGACACCGGAAGGGTATTGCGCTGTAGCTCATGCCCGCGAAGAGGGAATTCCGATCAACTACACCCTCGGCTTTTCGGCAAGACAGAACTATCTTGCCGCTCTTCTCTCCAAGCCGAATTACTGTAACATATTCCTGGGTCGCTTGAACGCGGTTGTCTCCGACAACAAACTCGGCGACGGAAAAAACGTCGGAGAGCGTGTCACCCTTGCTTCACAGCAAGCGGTCAAAATGTTGCGTGAAAGTGATTCGACAATCCCCACGCACCAGATTGCCGCCTCAATGCGAAGTGCCGATCAGATGATTTCGCTTGCCGGGGTGGACGTGTTCACCATTCCTCCGAAAGCCGTGACTGAGTTTTATGCAAAGGGGCTGACGCCCGACGCAATTACTTCGAGGATAGACGAAACCTACGCCGTCGAGTTTTCCGAGGGAGCCGATCATTCCAGCGTTGAGCAACTCTGGACGGTGGACGATAATTTCCAGAAGTTCGCGGCGGAACTCGCCTCGAAAGGTGGCACGAAACTGACGGGAGATGATCTTCGCGCCGCAGACCGAGACTACGGCACGAAACTCTTTAGCGGTTTTACGATGGAAGAACAAAACGAAATCCGCACAAAGGGCAAAATCCCGGAGACGGCGCGGTGGGCGGGGCGTGCTTCCCTTGATGACCTGATGACCGAGTCGGCACTCCAGTCCTTTATCGTGGATCAAAACGCTTTTGATGATCGAATCCGCAAGATTATCGCGGAAGCCTGATCAAAAAATAGAATGAGTTTGCGACGCTTGCCTCCGACTTCTCATTAAGTCGGGGGCAAATTGCGTTGAGGGGAGAGAAATTAAGGAACAATATTTTCAGGGGGATCGCTTCGACCTGTGAGGCACAAACTGATTTTCGGTAGTCCGCCGGGGGAATTCCTATTTTCCGTGTAAACACTCGTGAAAGATAGAATCGGTTGTTGAATCCGGTTTCCACCGCAATTTGTTCGATGCTTTCCTCAGTGAAAAGAAGCCGTTGCGTTGCGACTGCAAGGCGTTGTTCCTGCATGTATTCGGCGGGGGGTTGTCCTATAATCCGCTTAAATTTCTGAAGAAAGTGGTTTGCACTGAGACTGACACGCTCCGCGAGAACGCGATTGGAGAGGTCGGAAGCAAGAGCCTATCCACTTTTGTCGCTCTCTGTGGCAATGAAGGGAAATGTTTTTCCTGTCGGTGACTTCGAGCATCTCGATCCGGTCGGTCAGCCGCAGAGATGGGAATGGACGCGCTACGGCAATGTTTCGCTCGTCTGAAAGTGAAGGGGCTAAAGGTTGGTCGGGACAATCATACCGTGTCGGTCATTCTCCGCATCAGGGACAGAGAGAACAAATTAATCGCCTACGCCCCGGCACTTTCCTTGCTGAAGGACGCCGATTGGAAGACGCTAATGCAGACCTTCGATCTCCCCTCCAATGCGGATCATATCCTTATCGAAGTATCCAACATTGGGCTTGGGGGCGACTTCTGGGCGGACGATCTGGTGTTCGTCTCAGAACCGTAAAACTTGTGAATGACGGAGAAGACGGGTAACGCAAAATCGGGAGAGACTCATTTGTTGCGTCTCTCCCGATTTTAGATTCTATTTGTGGAAAGTGACTACGCCTTAATGACGGTCACAAGTCCGTGCGTTTCCTGTCCGTCTGCGCTTTGTACAGGGACGGAAGGTTTTGCAAGTGAGGCGCAAAGCATCATTGCAGAAACGGTCAGTACAGAAAATGTCAAAGCCACATATTTAAGGGGGGTTAGGTTGGTTTTCATGGTTAAGCGTCCTTTCCGATTTCTTCGTCAAGCCAGTTCCACCAGCCAACGAGATCGGCGTCACGAATCTGAAACAGGGTTTGCAGGAATTTCTCTCCGGGACACGCCGGGAGATTATTCTGCAAAACGGTTTCCATTAGTTGCTTTGCCTCAACAAAGTAGCGGTCTTTGACAAAAGCGATCAGCAAATTACAAGCGCGCATGGGGGTGGGCATCTGCATTGCCATTTGCGCGAAGTGCAGGGCGCGTTCGATATTGCGCTCCCGGTTGCGTCCCATATCGTACCAGGTCAGATGAATATCGGCGGCATTGGTTGCGGCGATAAACCGGGCGTTTCCGGCAGAGGGATTTTCGATAATTTCAAGATAAACGTCGAGTGCATCGCGCAGGTTTCCGGTCTGGGAAAGCAGAACACCGACTTCATTTTTCGCCGCAAAGAATTTCGGGTCGGTGAGAGCCGCTTCTCTGTAGAGTTGTATGGCTTTCGTCAGGTCGTTTTGCTCATAACGGGCTTTGCGAGCCTGAGCATAAAGGGCTTGTGCCTCTTCCACCCCCGCCGTCGGGTTGTCGCCGAGGGTGTAGGTGTCCATCACGCGAAGTGCTTGCCGCATCTCCGGTGTGGGGGACGCTACCGCCTTACGGGAACCGACTTCGTTGACGATTGCCTCTTCCGCGTCTCCGGCTTCGGTAGCCGTGTCGGAGGGTCGCTCACTCCAGGGGGTCTGAAGGAGTTTGCGGAAGAGCGCGTCCTGCCGCTCGTCGTTCCAGTCAGTGTTTTGCGTGGTTTTGCGACGCACGCGCCCTGTTCTCCCCTGTGCGATCAATCTCACAAATGGATTGTCGAGTCCACATTCACGTTTTAAGATTTCAGAAAGCGCGGCACGAGCGCGGCAGGTCGTCTGACGGTCTTTGTCGGAAGACGCGGAAACTTTCGCGCCGTCTTCGCGCTCTCGCTCCCGTGCCATGTCTCGCTCCAATGCCGTCAGATAATTCGCTGGAATCATCTTGAGTGCTTGAGTAAGTGCATTACGGAACGAAACTCGGTCGGTTGTTTCGAGAAGTGCCGTCTCCGGGTGAGTCTCTTCGTGATCGTCCACAAGGGTGTCACTGAGCAGAAAAGAGCCATCGCCTTTGCCCTTTAAGGGAGCATCGAAGGAGACGGTCGGCATTTCGCGGCGGATCTCACGCTCGGTGTCGCTGATTACGGAACGGATCGCTCTAATCAAATAAGCGACAGGCTCCGGGAAAATAGTGGGCAGGGCTTCTGAAAACCCGACGGCTTGCAGAGAGCGTTCCGAGTTGTATTTTCGTACCGCGACACGCGCCATTTTAAGACACGATTCTTCGAGGGCAACGTAGCAGTCGTTTGCGCTGTGACGCGGCGGGATCACGCGCCCATCGTCAAGGGTGCGTGAATTGGACAGGGAAGTGATCGCTCGTGCGGCAAAACGCGCACGGATAATTCCGGCTGCACTCACCGGATCGATCATTTCCTGAAAAATTTCGGGTGAGGGCGAAATGCGGGTTTCGGGTCGCATCTGCCGATTCACGGTGTTGTTTGCAATGTCTGTTCGAGCCAAGGTCTGCCTCCTGAATGTCGCTCAGGTTCTGGAACGAGTTTCGCCGTTTTCGTCGGAATAACTAGGAGGACGAAACGACCTGTTAATCGTGACGCAAATTTCAGAAAAAAGTTTAGTTATTTTTTGCGTCGGGGGGGGCAGACGGCTTTAGATTAACTCAGGATACCTGAAAAACCTGCGTTCTGCGCCACAAAAACAAAAAACGGAAGCAAACTCTTTGCCTCCGTTCTATCTTTGCTCTATTTTGCCCCACCACTTATCTATGTTTACACAAAGGCAAGTGCCATTTCGTAGGGGGCAACCTGCGCGTACTCTCTTTCGATTGCCTCCGCCATCTTTTCCTCATCGCAAGCGGGAGCCGTCGCTGTGTCAAGGTGAGACACAAGCCAGTTCAGGAACACCTTCGCCTCATCGAGTTTACCGATGCCCTCGGCACGGTTCTTACCGATCAAAGCCATGAGTTGCGCCTGATGCTGTCCCCGGCGATCCCGCGCCTGTGCAAACTGATGAAAAAGCGCATCAATCTTCGCCACCGAGTCCCTCGCGACTTCCACATTGCGGAACCTTAACACGCCACTGAACATTCGGGCGTACTCATTCTGGACTACGCTGGAGGTGTAAAGGTCGGTGTATTCGGTGATCTTGCCCGCATCAGTAAGGCAGTTCGCGACGTAGGTGGGAGAACACTGCAGGGCGGAAGCAATCTCTTCGACGGTTCGCCCTGCGGCTTTCATCGAAAGTGCTAATTCTTTTTTAGAAGTCTGTTTCATGTCACTATTCCTTGTCAATGACCAATCCATGAATACCAGAAATTAGTATACTATCATTTGGTGGATAAATCAAGAATTATGTCTACTGAAATTGATTATCGGTTCTTGAATTGGCTACATAATACTATACGGAATTCTAGTCTCAGGAGTGTCCGGGAATCGAAAAAGAATCGTGGGAAACTTCACTATTTTAGGGAAAGTTTGTACTTTTTGCAGGGGTTGAATGAGGGCTGGGTAACGCTCTTTCCAGAACTTTGGTAGGTAAGGATTGTCCAGAATCAGCAGAAATCGCGGGCTTCCAGGGGAGATAATCGGAAGTGCTTCGTTGCTGAGACCGGGGATCACGGGGACGACGCGAAAGGGAAGATCGGGGGCGAGACCGGAGGCGACATCACCATAAAGCACCGAGTTTGCGGGGAGATGCGTGGTAAGCCATTGTGCGGAATCGCGCTGAGTGTAGGAGAGCGTGAAACTCCAGTGCAAAAGCCAACCCGTGTTAACGATTGTCCAGAGCGTGTAAAACATCTTTCTTCGTTTCGCGTTGCTTGCGACAAAAGAAGAGAGAAAAGCACTGAGACGATTGAGCGGTAAAAGGGAAATGAGGATCGCAAGTACTCCCGCCACCCCGAAAGAAAAGGGAACGGCAGAGAGGCAGATCAGAGAGAGATGATAAACGCAAAACGCTTTCAGCACTTTGATCCCGAAAGGTGAGAATGGCGTAACCTCTTTGCTCTCAACTTTCTCTCTGAAGGTCAGGGCGCAAAGTGCCGCCATTCCGGGCAAGAACAACACGTAGTAGCGGGAGGGCGCGTACGAAATCACACTACACAAAAACCAGCCTACCAAAACCCAACTTACCAGAAAGATTCGTTCGGGAGAAATAGGTTTCTCACGTCGTTCCCGAAAGAAAGTGAAGAGAGAGAGCAAAGTCCCGATAGTCAAGACGGGAGTGTGACGCAACAAAAATGGGAACATTCCCCGCTCCACACCGAAAAAAGCGTTGCCGATATTTTTCAGAAGTTGAGAAGGTGAACCCGGTAGCAATTGGTGCGTGAGGTAGAAGCGGTTGACGTTCGCCAGTTCAATACGGTGCGGCACCATCCAGAACATGAAATAAAGAGCGAACCCCAGCAAAAGCCCACCAAGAAGCAGGACGAAACTTTTTTTTCGTTGTTTCTTTTCCGCAAAGGGGAAAAAAGTGAGAGCAATCAAGGGGGCGGGAAAGACGAGTACGGAAAGCCCACGAGTGGCGTATCCTGCAATCAGGCACAAGCCACACAGAAAAAGCGCAAGGTTGCCCTCTCCGTATCGCTCGTTGCGAAAAGAGTGACACGCGCACGAAAATGAGTAAAATCCCGCCAGGATCGGCAAGAGCGCGGGAGTGTCCATAAGTCCCATGCGGCTGTAGAGCAGAGTGACGTGATCCAAGCCGTAAAGTGCCGCCGCCGCTACCGCGCATTCTCTCCCGGCAAAATTCTTGAGACTTCCATACAAAAAAAGGATCGAAAAGAGCGAACAGAAGACGGAAATGAGCCGTGTCTGCACGAATCCGACGCCAAACCAGGAAAAAACGCCTCGCTGTGCCAAATCTAACAGCGGCATGATCAAAGAGTTGTCAAACTGATCCTGTAAATTTTGAGAGAAAAGGATCGCGTTTCGAGCATGATGCAGGTAGAAGCCCTCGTCGGTGAGCAGTGCCGAACTCCAACTAAGGGAGGGGTAGGGGTCTGAACAAAGACAAACTACCCGAAGCGCAACACAAAAAATGAACACAAGTGTTATTGTCACAAAGACCGAAAGGTCGGGTTTTATAGGGTCTTCATCTTCTCTTAACGTGGGCATGATAAGATGCCTTCAAGAAGTTTATAAAAATTTTCAGGGGAGACCGGGAACAAAAAGACAGGAGAGGGAGTCAACGGAATATGATTTTGCAGGCACAGAGGAGCGTGAAGATGGAACTTGCTAATCTTACCGTCCATTCTATTTATGGAGCCATTTATCGGGACGGCGAGTTTGTGCAACGCGGAGCCGTCATTGGTCTTTCCGTGGACACTCGTGAGGTTGTCGTCGCCCCCGTGAGCGGCTGGGTTTGCGTATTGGGGACTCAGGAGCATGAGCCTTCCGCTCTTGAAATCCAGATTGTGGATCGGCAACTTGAAGGAGCCGCGACATAAATAGGTAGACAAAAGAGAGCCTTCTGTGGTAGAATAGACGTATGGTCAGACCTCGGAGCGTTGCAAATCGCTCTGCACGAAAGGGAACGCATGCGTAAGAATACCCAGGATGAGGAGCGAATCGTGTCCCCCTCCGAACAACCCGACGAATCGGAACTGTCTCTGCGTCCCCGGCGTCTGCGCGAAATGATCGGGCAGAACAAAATCAAGCAGAACTTGATGATCGGGATCGAAGCCGCTCTCGGACGTGAAGAGCCACTTGATCATGTCCTTTTGTACGGGCCCCCAGGTCTTGGCAAAACCACCCTCGCCAACATCGTCGCCAATGAAATGGATACCTCCATTCGCATTACTTCGGGTCCCGCAATTGAAAAGCCCGGTGATCTTGCGGCAATCCTTACCTCCCTTGAACCCAACAGCGTTTTCTTTATTGATGAAATTCATCGCCTGAAAACGACGATTGAAGAAGTCCTTTATTCCGCAATGGAAGACTTCAAGCTCGACATCATTATTGGGCGGGGTCCCTCAGCGCGTACTCTTCGCCTCGACCTTCCCAAATTCACGCTTGTCGGCGCAACGACACGGGCAGGAATGTTGCCCTCTCCTCTACGAGATCGCTTCGGCATCCATCATGGACTTGAACTTTACGAGACCGAAGAACTAGACTTAATTGTACGCCGTTCCGCCGATATTCTCAAGGTGGAAATCGTTTCAGAGGGAAGCCTTGAAATTGCGCGGCGCTCCCGTGGCACACCCCGAATTGCAAACCGGATGCTCAAGCGAGTTCGTGATTATGCTCAGGTTCGCGCTCAGGGCGTCATCACGCGCGAAGTTGCTGACGCACAGTTGAAGTTAATGGGCGTAGATCAGATTGGGTTGGACGACTTTGACCGCCGCTATTTGATCGCGATCATCGAGCAGTTCGAGGGCGGACCCGTCGGACTGGAAACGCTGAGTGCGATGCTCGGCGAAGAGCGCGACACAATCGAAGATATGTACGAACCCTATCTATTGCAACTCGGCTTTATCAATCGTACCAGTCGAGGGCGCATCGCCACCCGCAATGCCTATGGACACATTGGTGCACCTTATCGGGAACGAGGGAGTGCGCAAACCGATCTTGAGTACTGAGCGTGATACCGAAGGTTAAAAGATAATCCAGGGAGTAAATTTACGGGCAACAAGGACGCTGCAATCGCAAACGGGCGTAGAGAGCGACGCCCCTACACAGTTTGTAGAGCCACCGAATCATTTCGGTGGCTCACTACTGTTTCCCTTTCTGCCCTATGTCTTAACGCAAACGGAACTCGGTTCGGCGGAAATGCGGTACACTAAAAAGGAGGGATTCAGGAAAGAGCCTGATGAACTCTCTGTTGAAGCCAGATTAAAAATGTTTTACTGAAAATAGAGGAAGAACCGCGTGAATTCCCGACTGCCCGAATGGTTGAAAAAGCGTGTCTCAAGTCCTGAGACTGTGCAATTAGTGGATTCGATGGTGCGTGATGCCAAACTTCACACTGTCTGCGAAAGTGCGCGTTGTCCGAATATCGGCGAATGTTGGTCGAAAAAAACCGCCACCTTTATGATTTTAGGAGATATTTGTACCCGCAGTTGTGGATTTTGTGCAATTAAAGTAGGAAAACCTACTCACCTTGACACCGACGAACCCCGGCGCGTGGCGGAGACCGCAAAGCAAATGCGCTTGCGTCATGTTGTCGTCACGAGTGTGGCACGGGACGAACTGCCCGATGAAGGCTCCGGCATTTTTGCGGATACGATTCGCGCTCTTCACGAGCAAATCCCCGGGATCATCGTTGAGGTGCTAACCCCTGACTTCAAGGGAAAACGCTGGTGCATCAAGCGAGTCGTAGATGCTCACCCCGAAATTTACAATCATAATATCGAAACGGTAGAGCGGCTCAGCCCGACAGTGCGCCCTCAAGCAAAGTACGAGCGAACTCTCGATTTGTTGAGAACCGTCAAAAAGATGGACAACACAATTCACACAAAATCGGGAATGATGCTTGGTCTTGGTGAAACGCACGAGGAAATTGTGCGAACCCTTTGTGATTTACGATACGCAGGCGTGGAAGCCGTGACTATCGGGCAGTATCTTCGCCCGACAACGACACAGCACCTTCCTGTTGTGGAGTATGTTCACCCTGACCGTTTTGCAGAGTATGAGCGTATCGGTGAGGAAATGGGGTTTCTGTTTGTCGCATCGGGACCCTTTGTTCGATCTTCTTACAATGCAGAAAAGTTCTCTGAAAAGTTGATGGCGGATCGTCTTTCAAGTGTGCAATTGACCGTCGTTTAAGGAAAAACCGGGGCAAAGCCAAAATGGTAATGCTCCTTATTCGTTTGCTCATTTTTTATGCTCACAACGCTCCGCCGTTCCCTTTGCGTAACTGTTATGCTTGTGCCGCCCCTTATTCTCGCGGTCGGTGCGGTCAGTCGCGTGAAGAGCCTATTTGCCTTTCTGAACTCAAATGCGCGGCTTGCCGGGACACTTTCCGCAGAAGCAACTCGTCTTCTTGGACGTGAGGTCAAGGTGTCCGATGTAGAGATTAGCGGAAATTTATGGAGCCTTTCTTCGAAAAACGTGGTTCGTCTGAAAGGGGTTTCCCTAGAGGCGGACAACGGAAAAGGCAATCCGTTTGTGACCATAAAAGAGATTGTGATTCATTACAATCTCGATCAACTGCTTCGTCCTGCCCGCCCCGATATTCCTCTCATTGCCTCCCTCCACATTCAGAATCCGGTTGCGACAATCACCCGGGATGCAAAAGGGCGTCTTAATTTCGAGGGACTGCTCAAGAAATTGCAGGAGACGCAGGGAAGTGCGGGGCGTGTGCTGACGGATCGCGCCACGCTTTCCGGCGGCAGTATTCTCTACTCTGATCTTGCCTTTCCTGCTCCCGCAGGTGTTGTCTCGCGTCCATTTGTCAGCCAGGTTGACGGGGTAGACGGTATTGTCAACATTCGCCCCGATAAAAGCGTTGCCTTTGATTTTAGCGGCAAAGGCACTCCACAAACTCTTCAAGATTTCCATTTGATCGGAACGTATTCGAGCAAACCGATGCAGATTGTCGCTTTTCTTGAAGGAAACGGTGTTCAACTTTCGACCCTCTCTGAACGATTGATTTCCCCACGTGAAGGAAAAATCACTGCTGGAATTGCAAACCTTTCAAGCAGTGCGATTTATACTTTCGACCCTGAAAAGCCCTTTCAGAAATTCAGACCGGAAGCCCTGGGTCTCCAATCAACCCTTCACCTTGAAAAACTGACAGGAATCGTAAGAAATGCTCGTGAGTCGATTTCGCTTCCTTTCGCGGATATCGTCGTCAACGATTCATCGATCAGCGCGAATCTGGAAATGCTTTCAGCAGGCACAAGAGTTAAACTTTCCGCGCAAAGCCTGAACTTAAATTTGATGGACTTGCTCGATCCAAAAAAACGCCGTCTTCTGCAACCCGAAATTGTAGCGTCCGGCAAGGTTTCTTCTTCTAATCTGAAACGCCTTCGTTCGGCACTACCTGCACTCGATCTTGCAGGGCTATCCAAACCCGTGCGCCGACAAATCGAAGGCGCGAACGGCGCGATTTTCGCCGACTTTGCCGCAAAGGGGACCCCTGCCAATCCTGCGATCACGCTTCGCCTTACCTCTCCGCTTCTCTCTACTCCTGATGCAAAACTCAAAGAACTGCGCCTAAGTGCCGATTATCGGAATCGAACTTTGCTGGCTTCGGTTTCCGCAAAAACATTAAAAGGAGAACTGAGAGCAAAGGGAATTTACACAAACGACGCTCAGGGTAAATTCACGGCTCAAGCGCAAATTCGAGGGGTGGAAGTCGCGAGTTTGCCCCGTCCTCTTTTGCAGTACGCGCCAGGGGGAATCAATCTCAAAGACCTATCCGGGAAAGTTTCGCTCGATGCAAACGTGCAGGGAGATCGTAAAACTCCGCCGCTTGGAACGGCTCAGGTTGTGTTACGGAATCCTTCGCTGGCAGGGGAAACGTTTCGGGCAATTTACGCCTCTGTAGAATCGAATCGGCAAACATTGCTCGTGAAAAATTTGCGGGTGGAGGACGAGCGCGGCTTTCTGATTGCAAACGGAAAGATCGGCTTACAGGACAAAACGCTCGATCTCAATGTTGCGGCAAATGAGATTGATGTTGAAGGCGTACTGGCGGCGGTTCAGAAGATCGTTCCACGTATTTCTCCAAAAGCGAAACTGAATCTCGGATTGAGTAAAGTAGATGGCTTTGCCTACCTACGAGGGCAGGATGCGCCCGCCGCCAAAATCAGCGGAACATTTGCCAACCCGAAGGCAGTAGGCAAAATCACTCTGTTTGACATTACAACGGATCGCCTTGACCTGGACAAAGCCGAGGTTGTTTTTGATGTCAACCGGGATCGCCTGATTTTTCCGCAAGCGACCGCCATTCGCGCCCCCGGTTATGCCTCTCTCTCAGGAATCGTGACGGCTCTCTTCTCGAAAGAGCCGGAGATCAGTGCCTCCGCAACTCTGGACTCGCTCGATCTAAATTCTCTACTCTTCGAGGCAGGAATCAAAACGCAGGGAATCCAGATTACCGGAACCGTTTCTTCCGACAAACCGATTTTGATCACGGGAACAACAAAAGACCTTCGCTTGCGTGAACCTGCTCTGCTCATTCTTGAAAAAGCCACTTTTGACGGGATTCCTGTTCGCGCCGCCACCGCCCTCGCCGATTTTCGAGACAACAAGTTAAGCCTTATCGAAGCCAACGCGGATTTCCTCAAAGGGCACCTCAAGGCTTCCGGCTTTGTGACTCTGAGGGGTGCCCTCGATCTGAAGGCTTCGGTTCAAGACATTGATCTTGGAGAACTCGACGCCCTTTTGCCGGAGGCAGTGGCTCTTTTCGAGGGGAAAATCGGGGCGGATTTACAGGTGACGGGAGACCGGGAAAACCCGGTAGCTACAGTTTTGCTCAGGGGGAAAGACCTGCGCTTTTCCTCTTATAGATTGGGTGATCTCACAGGAACGGTATCGCTTCAAGACCGCCTCGTGAAAATAGACGATCTCAAAATCGAAAATCCTGCACTTGTCTCGGTTCCGGCACGTATTCTCGAACTCTCGAAACTTTCTTATGATCTCGACTCACACAAACTGACGGGAGACGGAAAATGGGAAGGTGTGACGCAACTGGGGGCACGAAGTCTGCTTCAAGCGATTCTCGATGCGAATGCAAGCAATACTTATTTTCGCGATCAATTGACGCTGATGATGGGGCAACTCAGTCCCTTCGCTTCCGATAACTCCGTGTTTCCTCTTTATGTCGCCGTGCAAAGGTCTTCACGCAACCCGCTTCAGATTTTGCAAACGGCACTTCGATTGACTGAGACGCTGGAAACGAACCTTTCCGGGAACTTCAGTTTAGGTGGAAGCAGTGAGTCGCCTCGCCTCGCCGTAAACTGGAACGACATTCCTGTACGGATTGGTGGCTTCGATCTTACCTTGAAAAAGAATACAGCCGTCGTCACAAAAAAATTCGTGGACGCGCCCGAGATCGAAATTTCCGCTCAAGATGGGGATTTGATCGCCAGAAACACGCACGTCGAATTTGGAGGTGACATTCGTTCCGACATTGACGGATACAACATCAATCTCGCTCCCTTTGCAAGTTTATTTTTGCGTCCCGGTGATCCCCAACTAGGCGAGTATTCGCTTTCCGGCACAGGGACGCTCGGTCTTATCCTGAGAGGGAAAACCGTCTCACCGGAGATCGAACAAGCCTCGGTCAATCTGGCGGACATCGTGCTACGGCGTCGCCTCACCTCAGAAACGCCAACAACACCGACAGCGGGAACGCTAACAGGAGTGACCTCTACCGATCAAAGTGTATTGTTCAAGATTAACCGGGCAGACATCAACAATATCACTCTGAAAGACGGAATTATCCAGACGGACGATCTGCGCTTGACGGTCAACAATACCGTTGTGCGCGGCAACGCTAAAGTGTCGGATTTCACCTGGTCGCCTCCCTTTTTGCCGGAGTCAGCACCTGTGCAGGTTTTTGCTAATTTGCTTCCTAAAAACACGGATGACAAAAACCTGCAAGAGCTCGCAACACTCTTTCCCGGCATCTTGAGTGCACAGAGCAATGGGGCGATTTCCCTGCGAACCCAAATCGTTGGAACTCGCGCTAACCCCTTCGCTTCAATCCTTGGAACATTGGAAGTGAAAGCGCCTCTGCTTCAAGTCAATGCCCTTTCGACGGGATTACGAGACGTAGACGCACTTTTCGAGTTCGATGGCGATCTGATGAAGGTAAATCATTTCGCGGCTTTTTCAACGGGAGCACAACCGAAATCCAATTCGAAGAACCCTGAACCCAATGTCATTCTGACCGGCTCTCTTCCCTTGAACGACAGTTCCAAAGCGCGTCACCCCGAGGCGAAAGGCATTGATCTGAGCGCGAAAAGTGTATTCGTTCGGAGCATCAATCTTGAAAATAAGACGGATGCGAGTGCCGCATCGGTGGTGCTGAACGGAACCATAGACTCGCTACTCAAGGTGTCCAACACGCTGATTGCTCCTAATATTTCTGGAACAACAACCGTTTCCAATGCAAGAGTAGCGATTCCCGGTGCGTTGGGAGTATCCGCTCCTGCCTCCACAAAAAGCGGATTTAATCCTACTTTCGATAGCTTGCGCCTTGTTCTCGGTGATAATGTGCGCGTCAGCAATGTTCTGCTCGATACGCAAGTGGGTGGGGAGGTGACGCTCGATGGTTCGCTTAACGAGCCACGTCTGAACGGAAATCTTGAACTTTTAGGCGGCAAACTCACCCTGACCACTACGCGCTTGACGATTCGCCGTCCCTCCACACTCACGGTTGCCTATCCCGTTTACAATAGCGGAGTACCGGGACTTGGCTTGAACGTAAATCTCCGCGCCGAGGGAACGATTCCAGTGCGTTCAGGGTTCGGGGGGACAACGCGGGATCGTGTTTCCCTTCAAGTTGTGGGCCCGTTGACAGGCGAAGTTGTTGATCCCACTACAAATCAGTCGCGCCTCCAAATTATCTCCAATGATCCCCGCATCGATAAGGCAACCTTGTTTCGCACTCTCGCGCTTGGAGACCCGGACGCGCTTGATGGTCTCGGCACCAATCCCGGAAGCGTGCTGGCACAACGACTTACCAATGTTTTCACGGGGGCATTATTGCCTCGTCTTTTCGATGGAGCCGCGCAAAGTCTGGGCTTTGACGAGTTTGCGCTCGGCTATGACCCCGTGCAAAACTTCAATCTCAACCTGAGCCGCCGCCTTTTCGGACCCTTTTACATCAGTTATCAGCGTAGCCTCTCCTCTTTGCGTGAGCAGTACACCTTCCGCCTCAGCGTTCGATTCAGTGAGCGTTTCCAGACGAGTTACGAAGTTCGGGAAACCAACGAACAACGTTTTCTCTTTGAGGGCGTTTTCCGGTTCTAGAGTAAGCAGGGCAGGAGTTTCCTCTTTCATTGTCGAATCAACCTCTACTCTTCCTTCCATGATTTTGTGTTCCTCTTTTAGAAAGGTTGCTTTTGACTCCCTCACTTGTTTCCGTCGAAAAGGTCAAAAAACGCTACGGCGACCTCGAAGCCGTGAAAGGAGTCTCCTTTGAGATTCAGCGCGGCGAAATCTTCGGGCTTTTGGGTTCCAATGGAGCCGGAAAAACCACTACGATTTCAATGATTTCCGGCACGTTGTCACCCTCTGAGGGGCAGGTAACGATTGCAGGGGAAGACGTGAGTAGGGGAAGCCTTTCCGTCAAGCGAGCCGTTGGAGTGACGCCGCAAGACCTCGCCATTTATCCTCGTTTGACGGGGCGGGAAAATCTCGAATTTTTCGGTACTCTGTATGGTCTCAAAAGCACTAAACTTTCGCGGCGTGTAGATGAAATGCTGGCGCTTGTCGGCTTAACGGAGAGTGCTTCCCGTATGGCGGAGGAGTATTCGGGCGGGATGAAGCGACGCCTGAATCTTGCGGCAGGGCTGATGCACTCTCCGCAAATTCTTCTCCTTGATGAACCAACCGTAGGAGTAGACCCGCAATCCCGCAATCACATTTTCGAGGGAGTCCGCGAACTCAACGGGCGTGGTCTCACGCTTCTTTACACCAGTCATTACATGGAAGAGGTACAGGCTCTCTGTGATCGAGTGGGCATTATGGACGGCGGAGAACTGGTTGCCTGTGATACGGTGAAGAATTTGATCGCTGGAATGGGCGGCTCCGTAATCGAAATTGGGACCGATGCTCCGGCAAATACCGAGCCCTTGCTTCAAGAACTCCGTGCCATTTCAAGCGTTCAGGAGGTAGAGTTCATTCCGATTCGAGGCGGGGAAGAAACGGAAAAGTCAGATAAGGACGTTCTGTTTGCCTCCGGTCACTCGCCGATGTTCGGGACGCTTCGCCTACGTGCCGGACAGCCAAATCAAATTCTCGCGGCGGTTATCAATCTGCTTAACCGCGAAAATGCCCCCATTCATCATCTCGACATCAAAGAGCCGAACCTGGAAGATGTCTTTCTGAAACTGACCGGAAAGAGCCTGAGAGATTAACCCATGATCCTGCAAATCGCTCGTAAAGACCTGAAAGTTATCTTGCGTGATCGTTCTTCCTTGATCTTCATTTTCGCGCTCCCGCTCGTGTTTATGGGGGTGTTCGGGGCGGCCTTCGGCAGAAGCGGTGAAAATGCAAAGCCGATGGTCGTTTCGGTACTCGTTTTCAATGGTGATAAGGGAAAGCACGGTAAGGAACTCATCGAAGCGATGCGAACCGTTGGGCTAAAACCGGAACTCGATACGCAGGGGAGTACCACACTGACCGAGCGCATGAAAAAAGGGGAAAAGCCTCTTGGCGTGATTATCCCTGAAGATTTCAGCCAAAAGTTAGACACTGCGACCACAAATGCACTGGATCGAACCGGGAAAATCGTCGAAGCAAGAGTGCAGGTTCTCGTTGACCCGGCGGTTCCGCAGGTTGCGGGGATGGCGCAGGGCGCACTTTCCGGGGCAACCCGTAGCGTTGCCGGAACTGTCTTTGCCAGACAACTCGAAGCGCGTTTTGGCACTTCACCCGCAAGTGGTTCGCAGGACATTATCGCTCTCGACATCAAAAAAACGAATGAGGGTCTCGGCACGGAACTTAAAAAGCCGCGCTCTGTCGGTGATACGATGATCCCCGGTCTTGCCGTTTATTTCGTCTTTTTTCTGGCGAACGGCGTTGCCGCCACGCTGATTACGGAACGCGAACAGGGAACCTTACGACGCATGCTTTCCGCCCCGGTTTCACGCTTTCAGATTCTCGCCGGAAAAATGCTGGCACGAGGATTGATGGGCATTCTGCAAACAATTGAAATGTTTACGTTCGGGGTTCTCTTTATGGGGTTGCACCTGAGTGGCTCGATTTTCGGAATTACCGTCATCGCCCTGACCACAATTTTTGCCGCAACGACACTGGGAATGTTGATCGCCACAATGGGGAAAACGCTGGAACAAATTCAAGGAATGATCACGCTCGTCATGGTAGTGATGGGCTTGATTTCCGGCTGCTTAATGCCCCGTGAATTTCTCCCTGAAACCCTACAAAAATTCAGTTATGTCACTCCCCACGCCTGGGCATTGACGGCTTATCAGGACATTTTGCTACGGGATCGCTCTCTTCTTTCAACTCTTCCCAATCTAATGATGGTGATGCTGTTTGGAACCGGATTTCTGGTGCTGGCTCTACGGCGTTTCCGCTACGAATGAAAACGTAACAGTTCGCCGAAAACCCGGTTTTATTCTGCAAATTAAGGAGGCGCGTTCCAATAATCCTGTTAGGGGAGAAGGAGGGAAGCGCTGTTTTTGTGCCTTTCTGTTTCCCGAAAATTGAGAAGAGAAAGTGACCTACCGCAATGACTGCCCTTTACGCTACTCCTTTAGACTCCCCCGAATTGTCCATTCCGCCCCCTGTGGAGAATAAGACTACCGAAAGACAAATACAAGATTTTCTGGATGCGGAAGATTGTGCGGGAGCCTTAATTCGGTGTGAACGCGCCCTGCAAGACGGCGAACAAGGCGGCTATATTTATCAATTACACGCTAACACCTTATGGGGATTGGCACGGCATGAAGAGGCACTGGCGAGTATTCAGAAGGCACTCGATCTCGGAATGAACACGCCGAATACCTTTCTTTTCCTCGGTCAGATTTTTGCGGCGTTGCATCGTCCGCAGGAAGCAAATCTTGCATTTCGACAGGTTTTATCGTATGATCCACATAATCTGGCGTGGAAACTTTACATCGCCCATGGCTGGCTGAGTGCAGGTTTTCCCGTTTATGCCGCACAATACGCACAGGAGTTGCTTTTAGAAGTGCCTGATTCAGCGGATTTTCATGCGCTTCTCGGCTACGCACGTTTGAGTCTGGGGGACTACGTGGGTGGGTTTGCGGAATACGATTGGCTCCGAAAACTCAACTCAACTCCTGTTTACAATCCCGAAAAGCCGCAGTGGAGCGGCGAAACCCTGAACGGCGAAACGGTACTGGTTTATGGGGAAAGTGGGCTTGGGGACACGCTGATGTACAGCCGATTCGTGCCGGAGATTACGGCACGGGGCGGACAAGTCATCTTTCTGGTTCAAGCGGGACTCAAGCGGCTCATTGCGTCAATTGAGGGAGTGACTGAGGTTCAGGAGAGTCTTGAATTGTTACCGGATTATGATTTTCATGTTAGTCTCATTCACCTTCCGCTTTTCTTCTCCGTTCGCAAAGAGACGCTGTTTGCCCCTCTCTCGTACCTCAAGCCGCCGCCGGAAGCCCTTGAGAAGTGGCGTCATATTGTCGAGGAAATTCCCGGTTTTCGCATCGGAATTGGCTGGCGATCCGCCGCCGATTCGTCACGCACTTTCCCATTGGCTTTGCTGGCACAGATTGCGGCAATTCCGGGCGTCACCCTTGTGAATGTGCAAAAAGGGGAAGCCGCAGACGAACTGAGAAGGGCGAATCTTCCCTTTGAGGTCGTTGATCTCGGTTCACAAGTAGATGATTTTGCCGATACAGCGGCGGTGATCTCACATTTGGATTTGCTGATTTCGGCGGATATCTCGGTAGCACACGTCGCAGGAGCCATCGGAAAACCCACGCTGATTGTCGCAAAGCACGGTCCTGACTGGCGACTTTGTGAATCGAGTGCGCGCTCTTCGTGGTATCCGTCATGGAGAATTTTTAAGCAACCCCGAATGTGGGATTGGAGCGGAGTTATGGAGAAAGTAGAAGAAGAAGTCAGACAATATTTGACATCTCACGCGGTGGCAACACTTCCCCCTTCTGCTACTGCTCCTGATCTTCTCGATGAAGCACAGAACGCCTTTGATCGTTGCGACCCGATCACTGCCGAAAAGATGCTTGACGCAATGGATTTATTGCTTTCACAAAGCCCTGGAGTGATTGCCTTGCGAGGACGGGTATACTACGCGCAGGGCAGAAAGTTTGAGGCGGAACAAACGCTGATTCGGGCGTTCGATGCCGATCAGACTAATCTCGCACTTGGAAAAGAACTGGCGACGGTTTGCTACGATCTTGGCACGTTCGATCTGGGAATTACGGTTCTCTATCGTTTGCTTGAGATCGCGCCTTTCGATACGGAAATTTCAAGATTGCTCGCTATGCTCCAGAAGGCAAAACGCGCCGTCTCAAAAATTAATATTTACTCTCAAATCCTGAACAAAGACGCAGTTGTCTTTGATGTTGGAGCCAATATCGGGCAATCGTGCGAAGCGTTTCTAGACGTAGAGGCAAAGCAGGTGACTTGTTGTGAGCCGAACCCGAACTGCCTTTCAGTGCTTCATCAAAAATTCGATAACGACTCAAGAGTGACACTGATTCCGAAAGGCGTAGGAGCGGAACCCGGCTCATTACCTTTTTCGGTCTGTGATGAAATTTCAGGAATCTCAACATTCGCTGATCACTGGAAAGAGGGGCGTTTCGAGGGAATGAACTGGAACCCGCCTCATCTCGCCGAAGTGACCACGCTTGACGCACTCATCGAAGAATACGGCGTCCCGGATTACATTAAGATTGACGTGGAAGGCTTCGAGACTTCGGTACTGGAGGGGCTGCGTCGGAGTGTTTCCGCTCTTTCCTTCGAGTTCAGTCGCGAATTTCCCGAAGCCACCGAAGCCTGTGTAGATCGTCTGACGGCACTCGGAATTACCGAATTTAATGCGGTCATCGGAGGCTGGAAGCGATTCCTCTATACCGAAAGCGTGAGTGCTGACGCCATTCTCAAGCAATTGTGCCGTCACCCTGACCGTTCACTTGTCGGAGATATTTTCGCTTTCTCCTGACCCGCAAACAACAAATTCGAGGTAACACGATGACCCCTGCTCCGTTTTTTCTTCTCTCTTCGCTCGATCCCGTCACCGAAGTTTTTGTCGTCGAAAACAAAATTACGGCGTCCTTCGTTGAAACGCTCCGGGGACTTCTAGCGGAAATCGAAGTGCCTCTTACCCCTGTCCTTCACCTCGAAGTGGAAAATGATCTCTGGATGCAGGATACCGTTGAAATTGGATATCGTAGGGACGCAGAAGGGAAGTGCTTTCCGGCGGCTCTTGGCGGGTTGCGCGGCAAACACAAAGCTGAAAACATTGTGACGGCTCCCCTTGATGAAAAAGTGAAGCATTTGATGCGCGACAAGGGGATCGAAGTGATCGAAGTTGCAGAGCCTCGCGCCGATGCCCGTTGGATAGACTGGTTCGGCAATCTGGAAGTCAGTCCCCCTGTACAGGATTCATCTGGAAAAGTTTATCCCAATGGGCGAATTTTGACCGGGGAACAGCACGAGTTGACTTTGCACCCGGATGCAATTGCCTTTTTGGAAGCGCAGGGCGTCCAAACTCCCCTAGTTTTTGTGGATGTGTCGTGGTTGACGATTGGACACGTTGACGAGGTGATTAATTTTGTTCCGGCGGATAACGAAAAAGGTTTTAAGGTGATTTTGCCTTCGCCGCAAGTTGCCCGCCGAATTTTGGAAAGCGCAGTGACGGCAGGGTACGGAGAAACTTCTGTTTTCGCAGAAACTTCGGAGGCTTTGAGCGTAAACAAATTCCTCAGCCACTTTGCCAACAGCGCGGAAAATATCGCCATTGATGCGAAAATCGAAAAAACAGTGCAACAACTAAAAGTGGAACTTGGACTCGATGATCAGGACTTTGCTTTCCTCCCCGCGCTTTTAGAGGGTGGCTTTGCGGTGATACCCAATCCCGTCAACTGCCTTGTGGCTAATTCGCTTGCCATTATTCCCGATCCCCAAGGACCCGTCATCAGAGGGAAAGCCCTTTTTCAGCAGGAAATTTTACGACAGATTTCCTCTACGTCACTCAGAGTTCGTTTTGTGAATATCTGGGACACCTACCATATTCGGGGCGGCGAAATTCATTGCGGAACGAACGCGCTTCGCACCTCACCCGCCTCCATGCGTCAAGACCCACTGTAGATCATCCTGAGTCGCCTCGTTGATCGCACGACTCGCAATACGATCCAGATTGATTGTGTGGCTAAGATGGACAAGGTGGCAAAGACTGAGACCCGCAAGAAGAGGAAGCAAAAGGTGGCGAGTATAAAATTTCAGGACGCTTCCAACCGTGACACGCCGATACCAACAAAAACAGAGGGTGAAAACCAACACTGAAATTGCAATTCCACTCGTCATAAAAGCCACGATGAGCGACTCGATCACCGTTGGCTCCGGGTGAACCCCCATGGCTCCGTTGAGCAACAGAGCGACGGGATGTCGAACACCGAGCAAAGGGCGGGTCAGGTGAAAAATTACCAGAAAAAGAACGGTTAAGACGAAAATTACCGTTGACAAACCTTTCGGTTTGCCCTCGGAAGTGAAGATGAGTTCCGTTCCGTTCTCAGAGGCTAACCGGGCTAGCAACAACAAAAGCACGGCACTCCAGAGGAAAACAAGAGCGGTACCCGCTTCGGGAGTTCCCGTTCCGAGGCTCAAGCCGGAAAGCGTAAACGCAAAAAGCAGGATAATCATACAAAAGGTTCGCGAAACGTGTGGACGAACGGGCAGTTTCCGCATTGTCCCCGCCACGCCGATAGCGACTGCCAGCAAAAGCAGACTGATCCACTGACGGATCAATCCAATCCCCGCCATCCAGTTGTTGAAAAGAGCCGCAAGAGGGATTCCGGGCGGAATCCCCGGATAAGATGCATCGTATCTTGCCTCATCAATTCGGTTGCGTAAGTCCGCCGCTTCCGTCATCTCCCGGTTCAGTCGTTTAATTTCCGGCGTTCTGCCGTTGGCGGTGAGAAGTGCAATGTAGTGTGTTGCGAGTTTTTCCCATTGGTGAGGAACAAAAGCACTGAGTTGGCTACGCTCGGTTTTGCTGTCCGTAACGGCAATACGGAGGATTTCGGTTCCGAAAAGTGCCTCGTAAGCCCACCGTGATTTCGCTTGAAGCAAATTGCTCAGCACGACCAAACCCCTACGAATTTCAATGGCTTTGTCGCCGTGTCCTTTTTTCTCTTCAGCTTCGGCAACCAATCTGAGTTTTTCGGCGGAGGCTCTGAGTTGTTGCAAATGAGGAAAAGCAATCAACGAGAGCGGCGCAATTTTTTGTACGGCTCCCTGATCCCCGTAGGTTTCCGCATACAATCGCCATTGCCCCAGTGCCTCCTCGTAAACAAACGACTCCCAGTACGATTTTTGATAAAAGTAAGGGAGAATCGTAACCGCTTCCTCCGTTTTATTTTCGGAGAGTAGCAGGATAAGTTTCATACTCGACCAGAAGGCGTTATCGGGATCGAGTTTCTCGCCGTTCTCGATTGCCCAGAGCGTAGCCTTTCGGGGCGTGGATTTAAGACGGTAAAGAGGATCGGGTGAGTCCACACGAACAAAAGCGGCGGTCATATAACGCAAAAAGTGGGCATAAGAGCCGGAAGCGCGAGGGAAACGAAGGGACAAAACGGAAAGCCTGAGCAAAGTGCGGTCATTATCGAGAGTGGGGGAAGGACGCTCGGTAATCGTGAGGTTGTCGAAAGAAGTGGACGCCGTTGCACGTCCGACTTGAAGCAAATAATCGTCGGGGCGTCGTTGAGCGGTTTCATCGAGGTGAGGGAGTTCCCGTTCACTTTTACGCGAATCGAGGATACGCAACCACGCCAATGACTCGGAGGAAAGCGCAAAACGCATCTGAGTGGCAAAACTGGAGCGATAAGGCGCAAACAGCGTCAGTGCCAGAATGACGCCGAAGAGAACACCGAGGGCGATGCCGTTAGTGCCTCTTCGTTCACGGGGAGCGGGGCGACTTTGTGTTTCAGGGCGTGGAAGGGCGATCATCCTGTATCGCCTTTCGTGAGGAAAAAGACCGATTTGGCTCCTCGGAACCTCTTTGCCAGAGCGAAGCGGCACGGGTCGAAGGTTCCCGCAACAAAAGATCGAGCGAAACGGGTGGCAAAGTCAGAGCGACGCGGGGCCTCATTTCAGACTTGGGCGGCGTATAAGGTGCTTTAAGCGAAGTTAGCAGAAAAGCCCCGCAGATTGCAGTCGCACAGGTAGCCCCGATTAGCATTTGTCTTAAAAAAGCCCTGAAAGAAAATTTTATGACGGGTGTTTCGGACTTGACGGGTTTTCTGAGTTGCAAAAAAAGCGCGTCGTCCAAGTCCTGAGTTTTTGACTCGGGAAGAGTAGGAGAAAGCGATGTCAGTCCCCGCATCAAATCAATCTCGTTTTCTTGCCGCACATCAGACATGATCCAACTCCTCCATCTGTTTTCGCCAGCGTTGACGAAACTGTTCACGCGCCGAGTTCAGACGTGAACGCACCGTGCCGAGCGGCACACCGAGTACTTCCGCGATTTCCGCATACTCCAAACCTTCCAGTTCGCGTAGCACCAGTGCGGCGCGCATGGGAGGGGTAAGAGAGTCGAGAGTTTGTTGAACCGCCATTTTGAGATCGAGATCGGGTGCATCCACGTAAAGGCAAGGCAACAACGACTCATCCATCGGCATCTCCGAAGAGACACTTTTCTTACGTAAGCGATCCAGACAAAGGTTCACCACAATTCGATAAAGCCACGCATAAAACGAAGATTTCCCCTGAAACTGGTCAATCTGACGAAAGGCTTTGAGAAACGCTTCCTGCGCGACATCTTCGGCTTCACGAGGGCTACGCAACACATGGGCTGCTAGGCGAGTGATCCGTTCGCGGTATTTCGTCAAAATCCAGTGAATGGCGCGCTCGTCTCCTACCGCGCACCGATCCAGCATCGCCCGCTCTTCAGAGCGTTCCGCCGAATCAGGGACAGACGCAACCGGAACAGCAGAACCAGCAGAAACCGATGAGATCATTGTGGTTGTGGACATTAGGGCGTGCCTTTCTCTTAATGATGACGACGCGCTTTCGAGGTGCAATCGTTCGCCTGAAACAGAGTCATTG
>JACMPS010000156.1 GCA_014377395.1 Chthonomonadaceae bacterium | reverse complement strand
TGAGTCGCGCGTGAGTTGACGGTAGCGCATTACTCCGGTTCCACTAGCGAGCGTGTCAATCGTGGGAGGCTCGAGACGAGGCGTACCTCGTACAATTCCTGACGCATCCGGTTGACTGGAGCCGTCACGTACTCTTCCGCTGAAGGCGGAAAATAGATCGTTGCCGGTTGCGTCCTTCTCTTTTGAGCCATGCACGATGTTATTGATTCCAATGGCAGCACTTGTAATATCTTGATTAAGAAGAACCCGATTTGGTTCTACAGTGAGATTACCGGAGGTCTGGATTCCCTCATTGGAGAGAATGGATCGTGAATTACCGCGTGCGCTATGATACACGAAAACATCACCCATAAAACTAAGGCTGGTATTTGCACGGATGGGATAACCAACGACAAACGAATTTTTTCCTTTGTTGTAGCCGTCCGCACCTACTGCTAATCCTAATGTAGGATCGCCCAGCACCGTTGCAAGCGGAAGCCCGGTGGGACCCATTCCGAGTTCAGCCTCGGCAAAAGTACGATGCAGGTTTGTGATGAATCGTCCGTAGTCCGTCAGTCCAATTTGTTTGTAAGCAATCAATTCACGACGCAGTTTCGGTGCGGAACCTCTCTGCACAAATACGGTTGGGTCGGAGTCGGTTCCAAGTTCTCCTACACGTCCCACTGCCTCAATTTTGATCAGGTTGCTACGTGGGTCTGATGGATTTGGCTCATATGAGACGCGAACAAGGGCGCGTCCTCCCGTCAGTGGGAGACGGGCAAAGCCGCCTAGGTCGCCAAGCCAGTAATAATCGGGATCAGTGATTCCTTCCGTATCAATCGCAGTCGTGAATGGGCGAGTCGGGGTGGGGCGCCAGTCGGCTCCCTCCACGCTTCGGGTCAATTGCTCGTCACAGTAGCGAATGCCCGCTTCCGCAAGGTCTCGCGCCGTTTGTGCGTCACGGCTTGCTCCGGTATTGGTGAGGTTGCGGGCGATCTGCGCAACGAAAATTCCGCCGATCAGTAAAAGAACAAACATCACCGCAAGCACGATGATCAGGGTTTGACCGTGTGCCGAGCGGCGAGGTGAGTGATGAAAGTATAGTCGGTCGGGTGAATTGGCCTTAAACATGGTTGTGTATCGCAACGCTCCTGAAGAGAAATCAGTCTAAACTTGTTGGGGGGATTGCGAAATGTTTTCGCAATCCCATAAACCTTACTTCGTTAGAAGCCGAATTACTTCTGTAGGTTCCGCACTTTGACTTTACTTGCCAGATTTGTCGTTTGTGCGCGGCTGGAGCGTGGATCGTAGAGCCGCATTTCGACGTTGATGTTCATGATCTCACGGCTCATATAGTCGGCTTTCACGACATCATTGCGTCGGTTCATCTGAAAATTATAGCTCACTTCAACCGGATCAGAGAGAATATTTTGCCCTGTGGTTGGATCAACCTTCAGCGTAGGCACTCCATGTTCACGGTAGACACGGTTGCCCGTGTTGACGCCCGCCGGGTCTTCCGCCGGCAAAGCAACTGACCCGCCTTCAATCGAAGGGGGGCGATTCGGGAATTCCTCGTTGTTACTGGTTTCCTGCGTACTATCGAACTCAATATAACCGGTACGAACCTGCGGGGCATTCTCTCCTGCCAAAAGAGCGTTCGGTACATCGGTGTAGTTTATCTTGTATTCGTTTCTACCAACATTCAGGTTGGAAGCGGAAACGCGGCTATACTGCACACGACGACCATAATTGAAACCGGGAGTTTGATCGGGACCGAAGACGCGCTCGGAGCCAGGAACAATCTGGATGCGCGACACTTTGTCAAGCGTCGTTCCCATCAGGGTCAGGTCAAACGGCGATTTCAGGGCGGGGTTCAGCACTCTCCCATCGCGGCTCGTTGGGGGGATATCACGCACGGTTAGAAAGCGCCGTTGTATTGTATGATCGTTACCATTCGCGTCTTTATAGGTTTGTACCATCCCAAAATTGATTTCGGCAGGACTATAAAAACAGGACAAAGGAGTTTTGTTTCCATCGTTGACAATCACGGTATGGGGGAACCCAAAGTTGATCAGTCCCCGTTTCGGATCAACGGTAAAGGCAAACTGCGGGTTTTTGTTGCGCCAGAAACCTGTTGCAGGATCAGGGTTGGGGCCCACATCGCTTGCAGTTGTATCCGGTGCGATAATCTCAGGGATGCCGTTTGCGCCTGCCGCCGTAGAGATATGGTGAATCTCGAAGGCTTTGCCGGAACCCGCGATTGCAGGAACATATTGATAGTAGGAAAGCGTCGGAACCGTGAGCGGGTCTTGCGCCGGGTCAAGATTGCCCGGATTTGCCGTCTTGTCAGAGAATTGAGCCGGGTTACGGTAGACAATCGCACTGTAAGGTGTTGCCCAGTTGGTGTACTGCGTGGTGAAAGTCACTGCCGCATTTACGGGAGCCTCGTTACCAATATTGTCCAACGCGCCGGGAGCCGCCGCATCATTCTGCACCGAACCGGGCGCAAACGAGATCAGGGAGCGAACTTTGGGCTGGGCATTAGCCGCAGTGGAAACATCCTGTGTGGTAGGATCATAGAATATGGGAAGGCGTGTGTTCTCATCACGATCCACAACAATCATGTCCGCTCGATCACGAGGCACCATCAGGCTTGCTACGGCACGCCAGTTCTCAAAAATCTGAACTTTGCCGTCTCCGTTAAGGTCTTTCCAACCGGGAACCGCCCACTTGAGGTCTCCCTTAGAAGTGGAATCGCCTGCATCATCCGAATCATAGAAGAAGTTGGGATCATGGACGATGACCGCATCGCCCTTTTTGTCGGTTTTCGTCGCCAAAGTAGGGCCCGTGTGAAAAAGGCTTAGATTGGGAATGTACTTTTTGTTGTCGTTCGGGTCCTGAACATAGACGGAGACCTCGGCACGGAACAGCCCATAACGATTTTCTTCTCCCGTAAGATTGGGTTGCTCGAACTTATTCAGGTAAGGGCGGGTCGGTCTTCCTGGTGCTTGTACAGGTCCTAAGATCGGGCCAGTTGTCGGCATGGTGTTGTCCATCAGACCGATAAACATTCTGCCGAGAGTACGCCCCGGCGCAAGCGGTAGTGCAAATCCCGATTCGCCCACAGGAGCGTCAGGGGCATAAATCGGATCACCTGTTGTCGGATCGGTTGCCGCACCGGGAATTTGATCCATCTGGCGCGATGCCCGCACATACTCCAACATCGTGTATTTTGTGGAGAGTGCTACCTGCCCCCCACCGTACTGAGGAAGCCAGAGATTTACGGGCGTCAACGAGTTATCATAAACGAAAACCGCGTCCTGCAACACTTTTTCCACGTCAGAAATCACGGTTCTGGCACTTGTCTGCGTCTGAATCTGCGTGGAGGCACGAGAGGTCAAGTTCACGGCTTCCGTCAAGGGGCGGAAAATCAGCGTAAGCAGAATGGTGGTCAGAGCAATCACGACAAGCAATTCGACAAGTGTAAAGGCACGTCGCCCCGTAGGTCGGCCCATGTTTGATCGAGTGGCGCGTTTCGAGATCGAACGAGCCGTATTGGGTTTATGTGAAATTCGTCCCGCGTTCATAGTGAGAAGCCTTCTCTGAAAAAGTGTCGAAAAAATAAAAGGTTGTTGTCGTTGACCGATTCCACAGAGACGGACTTTGTCTTTTCCCGCCACCGGAATCGCTTTATAGAAGAACAACTTTATCCTATTTTTGTTTTCGACGCACTCTTAAAATGGGTTACTGTATTGTCTTCGGTATCAGAATGGTATCGCTATCGAGTTTGCGCCAGCGTGGAATAGAGCGAACCACCCCTGTGATGCCGTCTTTGATCTGCTTTGTGCTGTCACGCCATAGAATTCTTGACTTGAGCGAGGCACCCTGCACATTTTGCACGGCGGCTCCTGTCACCAACCGGGTCAGGCTCCAGCCTTCAGTTGTTGCTTCGGAATGTTGAACTGACACATCAATATAGCAAAGATTAACAATAGGATCGGTAGCGGTTGAAATTTGATACGTTTCACTCGCGAAGTGACGGCAGTAGACGTTGTTGTTGCCGTTATCAGTTACCAAAATAAGATTGTTGGAATCCTTGTTGAAATCAGCCTGCGTCTTATTGGTAGCGACGTAGTAATCTCCGAGAACAACGCTTTTCCCGCCTTCGGAACGTGGGAAATAGATACGTGTCGCACCGGATGCACCGCCTCCCACAAGAAAGTCTTTGTAGGTCAGGGTGTCAGCAGTCGCAGTATCCGCACCTTCCGTGTAATGAGAATGAGCCTTTTGCACCTGCATTCCATGTTCTTTCTGGGTGCGGTAGAAAATGCGGAGGTTGGCACCTTTCAGATTTTCGCCTAATGCAGTCGCTTTGTCAATCAGAACTTGATTGACACGCAATGTACCGGACTTGGGGTCTATCGTATACGGGACATCAGAACCCCCAATACATCGGTTCGCAAGGGCTTTTAATTC
>JACMPS010000155.1 GCA_014377395.1 Chthonomonadaceae bacterium | reverse complement strand
ACCACGGAATCAGAGTATAAGGGATTGCGTGAATACTTTCTTGTCTACAGGGAGAGAATGCCGCCGGAGTGTTTCCCTATCGCCTACGATTCAGGCGGAAACCTTCTCTGTATTCGTGAAACGGACGGACACATTTTCCATTGGGATCATGAATGGGAAGCAGAAGAAGGAGAGGCACCAACCTACAAAAATCTGCATCTTATCGCACCTGATTTCAGAACGTTTCTCCAGATGCTCAAGCCTACCGAAACCGTATGATCCTGCAGAAGAAATACCTATGGACTTCGCGCCCACCAATGCTTTTATTTCCACCATGAACAGGCCTATTTCAACCTATCTTTCATTCTTTGGTTACTTTCTGCAACCTCCCTCGTCTAATCACCGTCTACCGACTGTCTACAGGCACAAAACCCTGACTTAAAACCCGAAAGCATCGAAAACAAGCCTACTTTCCCATATCGGAGAACTCTCACCCGTGACCCCACGCATCGCCTTGTCGCTCGCCCTTGCCCTCTTTCTGCCGCCGCTGATCGCCGCCCCGCTCACGGTTTACGCACAAGCGGAAGGGCAGAAGATTTATGCTACCTCCCCGCCCTACTCCCTTGTCTGGAACGGAGAAAACGGAACCTTTCGCACCGAGGCTCTTAACGGCAAACCCGCCGAAGAATTACCGCTCACCTACCTCTATCGCAGTGAGGGGCCTGAAGGCTACGCAAAGCATCTTGTCTGGTTTTTAGCGAAGCAAGGCGACCACTTCAATCTGCTCTGGTGCTACCTCAACGATAGCGGACGTGACTTCTGGTGCTACCTCTACAAATACCCGGAGAATCTGCTCACTACCCACGACTTCAAGGGCGAGTACCGATTTTCACCCACAAAAGCAAGCGTAAGCTCGCCGACTGATCTTTTGCTGAAACCCGCGCCCCGCTACAATGGTCCCGATTTTATTTACGGCGATTGGACGCAAAAAACGGGAACCCTCCCTAAATTGCCCTTGCAAGAAGCGAAGGCGGAGGTCAACGGAACCCCCGCCACCGACCCCACTCCCGCCCTGCTCACTCTCGAAAACCTCAAAGTGACACCGCTTCACGAGGTCAGTGTCGGAGGGAAAAACGGCTGGCGCAAGCAGGGTTGGCGTGAACTTCATTCGCTGGCGTATGACAAAAATGCCCGCGCCTACTATCTCATTCAGTATTCCAATACCGCAAGCGGCTACGTGATTGATCTGAGTGCGGCAAAACTCTTTACGGCAAACTTCACGACGCCCGTTAAGTTCGATAATGAAATCGTCGCCGTGGGAACGCCGCTCGAAGAAACGACTCTCCCCGAAACGCCCCGTGCCGGACGCTACGAGATTTTCGAGATTCCACTCACGCTCCAGAAGCCCCTCGCAAACCCCACGACGGACGCTACATTGGATGCCATTGTCAAAGCACCCGACGGCAAAACGCAGATCGTTCCGGGTTTCTGGGACGGCGGCACGAATTTCCGTATCCGCATCGCCCCCAATCGCATCGGCGTCTGGCGTTATACAACTCGCTCCAACGTGGGTGAAATGGACGGCAAAACCGGAACCTTCAAGTGCCTCCCCGACCAAAGTAGCATTCGGGGCTATTTCGGTATCAATCCTTCAATTTTGTATCAACGACATTTTGCGTCCTCAGACGGTGCGCCGTTTTTCCCGATTCCTGTTGTGACCGCTTTGTTTTCATTGACACAGGAAGAGGAAGACGCAAGAGCAAAAGAAGCCTCCCTGACGGAGAAACCCGCGCTCCCCGCTTCGTTCGTTCTCTTTCGCCTACGCATGGAAAATCTCGTCAAGCAGGGCGTCAACCGAATTACCGGAAACTTCGTACTGACATCGACCCCAACCGTCAATGAGGGCGGCAATCTTTTTCTCGATAAAGAAAAGGAAATCCTTAACCCGGAGTATTTTCGGTGGCTGGATCGTCGCATAGAGGTGTGTCGCAACCTCGGAATTGTCCCCGACTTCGGTATCGGCGACCCACAAAGCGGTCTCTTCTCGGAGATGCCGCCCAAATCGCTGGAACGCCTGTGGACGGTTTTCATCGCCAGATATTCCGCCTACAATATCGCCTACACGCTCTTTGCTTCCGACAAGCAAAGCGTCCCGGAAAACACTCGTGCGCGTATTGTGGCTCTCGGCAAACTGACTGAGTCCTACAACGCTCTGGAGCATCCCATTTCCACCGTCGCATCCGCACTGCCCGCCCCGCCCCCCGAGCCTGTTGTCGGAAGATATGTGGTGCGGAAACGTCCCACCGCTGAAGCCCGTAACCGCAAAAAAACCGATCCCGGTTCCGTGTTCGCAAACGAGGAGTGGATTGATTTCGTCACGCTGGAACCCGGTGCAACCGCGGCAATCGAACGCAGTGCCGCTCAGGAAAAACCGGTGCTGGTGATTGGCAAAGAGGGAGATGACCTGAGCCGTGCGCGTGAAATGTGGCGGACTACCCTGCGCGGAGCCTACTGGCTCGACCCTGTTCCCGTTCTCACTTCCACGCAGAAATTACCGATCTGGCGCCTTGCCCATGATCGCTTGCTTGCCTCAACGCGCTACACACGTCTTGCACCCCAGGCACCTTTTCCGGTAACGTCTCCGTCGGGAACTCAAAACGTTTCTCTACCCGTCTCTTCTGAAAAAGAAAAAGGACAGGGCAACACCCCTCTTATTCTTGCAGACCCCGCCTGGGAATATCTGGTTTATTTCGAGGGTGGCGGCAAGGCAACCCTCGATCTCCTTGAAGCCACCGGGGAAATCCGTGTTCGCTGGATGAACACCGCCACCGGAAATCAAACCGACGAAACAAAGATCGAAGGCGGCGGCAGAATTACCTTTGAGACACCGGACAAGGGCGATTGGGTGTTGATCGTAACTCGCCGATAGAACTCCCGAATCCCTGATATCGCTCCGAATTAGAGGCAATGCAAAATAATTGCATTGCCTCGCATTGTTTCCTGTCTGTGGCACAAAAATTGCACGAGAGAGTGTGTCGCAAGCGACTGCGAAATTATCTCCCTGTGCGCGATTTCTATAGAAAAGGTGACTATGAAACTACTCAAAGCTCTCGTAATCGTCTCTCTGCTCTCACTGACGATCCCTGCCTTTGCCACCGACGCCCCGGAAGTCGAACCCAACGACAACTTCCCCCCCACAACGATTGGCACTGTCTTTCAGAGTGGCGACCACCTGACAGGTTCCATCACCGAAGGCGACATTGATCAGCATTACCTCACGGTTGCCGGGGCAGGATCACCCGGCATTTACCGCTATGATTTCAATCTCGCTACCGGGGGCGGTGATAGCTTCATGTCCCTCTACGATGCCACTCCCGCAGGGAATCTCCTCGGCGTGAACGATGATTTCGGTGGAAGTCTTTCAAGCCGTCTTTTCTTCGATCACTTCGACACGAGCGGCACGAACACAACCTGGGGAGTGGACATCGAAGGCCTTGATACAACGGATACTTTCGATTATTCACTCGCAGTCACCCGCACACCAGTTTCCATTGCTCCTCTTGGAGACGTTTCCGGCGGAACTATCTCCCTCACTGGAACAACCGAACGGGGACGGTCAAACTGGTACTCCTTCACACTCGGACAAACCACAGCGTCACTGACCCTCGATACTCTAGGGGTGGTTTCTAGCGATGACGACACGGTGATGACCATATTCGACGCTCAGGGAAATCCAATCGGTGCAAACGACGATATTTCCGCTAATGACCTTCGCTCCTCACTCACGTTGAATGACTTGGCGGCGGGGACCTACTATGTGGCGGCGGGACGATACAACCTGCAGTCCAACCTGAGTTACGTTACCGGTAATCTTCGTACCTGGGACAGAAGCGGCGTCGGCAGTTTCAGCCTTGCTCCCGGTGGGGCCCTCAACTTCTCGCCCGGTACAACAGCGGTTCCCGAACCGGGGTCTATTGCCCTCTTTCTCGGCATGGGGGTCTGCGGCGCAGGCTTTTTGCGTCGCCGGAAATAAGTGGGCTTCTTCCTCCTGAATCCCTCTCCGAATTGAAGAGGACGCCTTTCGCTTTTTCGCGAAGGGCGTCCTCTTTTTCGTCTTTTCTGCTAAACTCTTTTCCATGAATACCGATCCCCTCATTCGCGAGATTGCACTCATTAAACGCTATTCGCGACATAACGAAGCGGAAGACTTTCGCTTTCGTGACTTTCTGAAAACCGGGCTTTCTCTCTCCAACAGTGCGCTCGATCTTATAGTGAAGGAAATCACTGATGAAGTCTGGAGCGGCATTGATTGTCTCTCTTGCGGCAACTGTTGCAAAACATTGCAGGTGGTTCTGGACGAGAGGGACATCGCTCGCCTCTCTCACCGACTGCAACTTACAGAGAAAGAATTTAAGAAACGCTTTGTCCGCCTTGAACCGGATCGCACCCTTGTTTTCAATGGATCGCCCTGCCCCCTTCTCGGTAATGACAACCGATGTACGGTTTACGAAGATCGCCCAAAGGCTTGCCACGATTTCCCCTACTTGCATGAAGCGAATTTTCGGAGCCGCTCTCTGATGATGATTGAAAGCACTTCTACCTGCCCCATTGTTTTTAACGTCTGGAGCCGATTGAAGAAGCGGCTCCGGAATCGCAAACGCTAGTAGTCTAACAAGGAGGGTTCAGAGAGCGGAACCCCTACGAATACATCACAACGTACTACCTTGATTCACGTTTAGACAAACTCGGTTCGTTTTCAGCCTTGAACGAACGTCCTTCCGATGCGGATTGAGATCGAAATTCGTTTTCCGAAAAAGACACTACGAATACATTGCTAGTTGGCTAAAGCCCGCTTGCTAGGGCAACGAGCAATGTATTCCGCGTACTGATTTTAGAAACTGCTTTTCACTCTCGAATGAACTCAAGATCACGACATT
>JACMPS010000154.1 GCA_014377395.1 Chthonomonadaceae bacterium | reverse complement strand
GGCACTCGGTAAAGGCGATAAATTCGAGCAGGTCTTACAACATGGCACGGAAGTAGGGGCATCGGCGTTCGTGGCTATTTCTGCGGAGCGAAGTGTGGTCGAAGTTCCCGCATCGAAGGTAGCGGAACGAGTTGAGCGGTGGCGTTTGATTGCAAAAGGTGCTTCGGAACAATCGAAACGGTCTCGTATCCCAAAGGTCTCCGAGCCTCTTACGCTCCCGGAATTGTTGCGTGGCACTGAGGGCGAAAGTGTGGCACTTTTGCATACCTCCTCCGATGCCGTTCCGCTTAAAAGATGGCTTTTGTCTTGTACTCAAGGCGCATCACTCACGCTTTGTATCGGACCCGAAGGCGGGTGGTCGGAAAGGGAGGTTTCCGCTTCCCTCGCGTCGAACGTTACGCCCGTCTCGCTGGGGCATCGCGTTCTTCGCACCGAAACCGCCGCCCTTGTCGCGCTCAGTCAAATTTTGTATCAAATGGAAAATCAGTAGCAAAGGGCGTAAAAAAGCGAAATTTCAGGTTTCGCTTTTCTGTCGCCCTCGGCTCACGACTAAAATCAACGGGAGTTTATCACAATTATGGCTATTCTTGGTCCCGACGGACAACCGATTAGAAGCACACTCAGCAACGCCGCTGATGTGCCGGAAGAGGTGAGACAAGCGGTTGAGCAAGCGCAGGAATTTGCGGCGCAAGCAAAGAGGGAAGCGGCGGCGCAGGGACAACCCGAACTCGCGCTTCAAGGCGTTCAGCAGGGTTTGCAACAAATGGTCGTTGCGTTTCAGCAGGATGTCAGTTCCGATTTTGTCTTGAACGCGACGATTGATCTGCTCCGCGAAGTTGCTACCATTCGCGGTGATGCTCAAGCGGACGAACTGCAACTTTTCGAGCAACTGCGAGACAATCGCAACGAAGTCGAGCCGTATTACGCGATTGGCTCCCGATTTTTGCAGATGGGGCAGACCTTTATCGCCCGCCCCTTTATGGCGAAAGCAAAAGAACTGGTTGGGAATGAACCGAGTCAGTTGGGACAAGCCGTTGATGTCGAACTCGGACAGATCCTGATGGAACTCGGTGGCTACGCCGAAGCCTCCAGCCTTTTCCAGAACCTGAATGACGTGTACGGCGGATTGCCCATCGAACTTATCCTGAAAATGACGGAGTGTTACGCGCTTCAACGCCAACTGGACGAAGCCGAAGCCCTCTACAGTGTTGTTGAAGATGAAGCCGTCGCCAATAATCCTGCTCTGACTGACTGGAAAGACGAACTCGGTGACTTGATTGCCCGCGTTCACGACTTCGAAGAAGAGGAGGAAATGGGACTCCAGCAATGGCATTACGTGCAGACACGCGGGATGCTACTGGAAACCAACCCAGATGAGAATATGCCCGGTGAGCGATTTATTTTCTTCACGCCAAGCCAGGAGGATGTCGCTTATATTATATCGTTAACCGCCGGAATTCTCGACATTAAAGGTTACGCCCCGAACAAAATTCTCTGGCTTGGGGACAGTAGCGAAGTGCTGGCTCGACTCTTTGCACAATGGTGGGAAGTCAAGGAAGAGGACATTCGCGAGTATCGTTCCGGCGACAACACGGACGATGAGGAGAGCCTTGCCCTTCTTGTAATGGCGCACTCCTACGACGTGTTCAGCCTTCCTAATGAGCAGGAGATTGTTGAACTCTTTCCGGCAAAAGCGGGAATGGTCACGTTTGCCCTTGATGTACGCTGGACAGAGCGTCAGCCAATCGTTCCCGACATTGCGGGCTACCTGTCCCAGCAGTGTTTCCTACCCTGGGAGGCAAAAATTGATATGCGCGAGGACGGTTTCGACGTAACCCCGATCACCGAAGCCCCCGATGCAAAAGCACTTGCCCTCGAACTTGCCGCCCTGTTCCCCTCCGAAGCGGAGTGTGATGAGTTCGCGAAGGAAACTCTCGAAGCCTTTAACGGTTGTACTGACCTGATCCTCGATCACCGGGACGGCGATCTGAACCGCAAATCAATGGTGACTCATTCACCGTTGCCGGGTCCCCGCTTCGGTATTCCTACCTGATGCCCCCACCCTGATTCTATTCACTCACCCTCCCCCGAAAAGCCGGGGGAGGGGAGTCAATACAGACAATCTCAACAAAAGTTTGGTGTCCGAAGGACACACAGCGGAACGCTACTGAGACCCGGATTTCAATCCGGGTCTCACGAGATTCATGGACTTGATTACTGCGGATTGAGTAAAGTGCGAACGAAGAACTCGTACAGGCGGTGTCGCCCGTAAGAGGTTCCCAGGACGCCGTGTCCCGTTCCTGGAGACACAAAATACTCAAATTCCTTGTTGGCGTTTACAAGGGCGTTGACGACCTGCGTTGTGCTTGCCGGATCAACGTTTGTGTCTATTTCACCCACCATGAGCAGGAGTTTTCCAGTGAGGCGTGAAGCCAGCGTGACATTGCTTTGTTTCTCATAATGTTCGCCAACGGGGTAGCCCATCCACTGCTCGTTCCACCACATCTTGTCCATTCGGTTGTCGTGACAGCCGCAATCTGAAACCCCCGCTTTATAAAAGTCGTTGTGCAAAAGCAAGCCACCAAGAGCATTTTGTCCTCCTGCTGACGTGCCGTAAATTCCCACGCGAGTTAAGTCTATTTCGGGGTGAAGTTTCGCCGCCGCTTTCATCCAAAGAATACGATCCGGGAAACCCGCGTCGGCAAGATTGTGCCAGCAAACATCGTGAAAGGCTTTCGAGCGATTGTTCGTTCCCATGCCGTCCATTTGCACCACGATAAAGCCGAGTTCCGCGAGGGCTTGCATACCCCCCTGTGTAGAGAAGGCTTTCGGGACAAACGAACCTTGCGGACCCGCATAGATATTCTCGATCACCGGATACTTTTTGTTCGGATTGAAGTTTGTGGGGCGAATGATCACGCCGTAAATATCGGTTTTGCCGTCTCGTGCCTTTGCGACAAACTGCTCCGGGTATCGCCAGCCTGTAGCGAGTAGGACGGAGGCATCTGCGCGTTCCAAATCCATTACTTTTTCGCCGGTTGCGGTGAGGTGTAGCTCCGTGACCGGGGGCATGTCTACGCGAGAATAGGTGTCCACATAAAGGGTGCGGTCAGGGGAATACTCCAGCGTATGCGTGCCGTCTCCCTGCGTAAGCAAAGTCAGATGTGAGCCGTCGAAATTTACCCGTGCGTAGTGAAGATAATAGGGGTCTTGCCCTGCAAAGAACCCACTCAGGCGAATCCAAATCTGCCTTTTTTCCTCGTCTACACGCTCCACGCCGCGCACCACCCACTCGCCCTTCGTGACCTGATTTTTGACTTTTCCCGTCTCGGTGTCATAGAGGTAAAGGTGATTCCAACCGTCTCGCTCTGACATCCAGAGAACTTCCTGCGATTTTGGCAAACGGTGCTGAAAAACTTTGTTTGTCCAATCAATAAAGGTCTTCGCTCGCTCCTCAATGATCGCTTTTGCCCCTCCGGTTTTACCCTCCACTGAGATCAGCCGACACGTCTGGAAGCCACGCTCCATCACTCGAAACAGAAAGCGGCGACTGTCATTCTCCCAGACAAAATCGGTGAGTTCCCAAGGATCGGGAAAAAGTGCGTCATTGATTGGAATATCCTGCCCCGTTCCCGCGTCGAACAGGTGAGGGCGCGGATGTGCGATTTTGTCACCGGGTTTGGGGTAGTCGAGTGTGACAAGTCGGGGTTGCAATTGATCTTTCGGAGAGGATTGCACGAGGTAGACTTTATGCTCCTGCGCGGGAGTTGTCTTGAGAACGACGAACTTTTTGCCGTCCGGCGACCACAGCGGCGTTCCCTCGTAGGCGTCCTGAGCGGAGCCGTCTTTCGTGAGTTGTTTTTCTTGCCCGGTCTTGGAGTTGACCAGAAAGACATTGTAATCACGCACGAACACCCTGTCGTGTTTCGCTTCAACAGGAATAATTTCTATAAGTTTGGGGGCGGGTAGGGGATTGATTTTGCCTTCAATCGTGGCTAGCATTGCGCCTTGCTGTGCCTCGAAAACGACAAGCGGCGTCCCATCCATTTGTGTGATCAGCCAGTCATGCCCCACATAAGTGTGCTGTTCGCGTCTCTCTTCCGGCTTCAGAGTGCCGTACTCCATGCGTTGCCCCTCGGTACTGAGCCAATAAATTTTCACCTCGGCTTTTGTCCGATTTACAAAGGTAAGCGTGGTGTCTTCTCCGCCTGAGCGTGAGGCATGGGGAGCCGTTTCAGGAGCCATGCCCGCCTTTGTTTCTGTAGCGGGAGAAACATTCGTGGTTTGTCGAGTTCGCTTTACGGGATCAATCACGACAAATTCATGCTTTCCGTTCGGGAGATCGTTGCGATACCAGAACGTGCCGTCTTTTGACCAGTTCGGCTTGACAAAGGCGCGAAAGACTTTGCCCTGTGTCCGAATATTCAGGGACTCGACTCGTGCATAATCAGGTTTGACGTTCTGCGCCACAGCAGGTGGAGGCAAAAGTGAAAGCGAAATTGTAAAAGTGCTTGCAAGCAGGAAAAGGCGAGGGAGAGGTTTAACTTTCATAGGGGAAGTTTCAACAAAAGCCTGAGCGAGTCCTGCTCTGCCGCCTTAAAACCAGAAGTCGGGTACACTTCCTTCCAATCGTGTGTGTTGTCTCTGATTTGACTTTGACCCTGATTGTTCGAGAGGTTTTCTAAATCCATGAAACGAAATGCTTTGTTCCTGACCTTTATTGCACTGTGTGCTATGTTGTCACCCGCATTTGCCCGCCCGGAATACGCCAAAAAAGAACTTAAGCCCTGTTCTTATTGCCATGTTAACGCGAGTCCTAACCTCAAGGATATGAAAACGGGTGTCGTTTATGCGACCACAAGAAACGAGCGCGGCACCTGGTATGAAACTCACGATCATACTTTCGACGGCTACCGTGCCACCGTCGCCGCAAAGCAAACTCTGCCCTCTTTCCATGCGCTCTGGCGTACTTCCCTCAAGGACTCACCGCGCAAAGCCGCCCTCGCCGATCTCTCCGGAGACGGAAAGCCGCGCCTTGTGACGCTGAATGAGGATGGGGAGAAAAAAGGCAACGCAAAGATTTTTCTTTACAAATGGAACGGCAAGGGGTGGGACGAAGAAACGAATTTGTCCTATGTGGGGCGTTCGGATCGAATGTTTGTCGGAAACTTGGTGGGGAACGGACGCCCGGTGATCGCAACTGCGGACAGCATCGTTTCGCTGGAAAACGGCAAACTGGTGCAACGACCGCTTACAAAAAGCATGAATCTGGTGGGAGCCGTGCGCCTGAAGGACAACACCGAGCGCATTATGCTGGCAGGACAGGACAATACCCTCAAAACCTACTCCATTGTGATTCGTGAGGGAGGCGGTTCTCTTTCGGCAAGTACCCCGCTCGAAGGGCTATCGCAGGAAAAAATCGCCTGGTATGACCTGCACGTCACCCCCGAATTGGAAGCAGTTGTAGGTAAAGAGGGGGAGGGGGGGCTTCTCGCACTCTGGAAACTGCCGGAAACCAATCAGGCGATTTTCTATCGTATCCGCACCAACCCCGATTACGATGTCGCTTTTGAATCGCTCACCTCCCGCAAGTTGAAATACACCTTGAAGGGACAAGCGTATCACCTCGTCTACGGATTTCTAGACGGCGCGGAACTGTGGGCATCGCCTCCTATGGTTGCGTTACCCTCCGATGTTTCCGTTTACATCGGCAAGGGGGAGTTCGCTTCGGGTTTTCTGGTACTGGAAAAAGAAGCCGGAGCCGACAAAACGTGTCCTCTCACCTTTTATGCGCTGGACTCTATGGGCGACACGAAAAAGACAAATGTAAAGCCAACGGAAACAACTCCTGCAGAACCCCTGCCCAAAAACGTGACTCCCAAAAAGTGAGAAGACGAGCGATAAGCAAAACCTCATCTCTCTGCCCCCACGCGATAAAGAGTAAGCGTATCACTCTCGTTCCTCCCCCTTGTGCAAGGGGGAGGTTGGGATGGGGTTAGTAAACCCGCGTTGTCTGTCCTCGAACAAATGTAGGGGCTTGGAAAAGCGCAAATTCTATCTCTGTGAACTTAATGCAAAAACCAAAACAGGGTGAAACTCCGTGGCTGAGATCGTTGACAATCTGCTCGCAAAGGCAATACGTGATCTGGGGAGCCGCAACGTTTCGCTTCGACAAAAAGCGGAATGGTATCTTCTGGAGCGGCTGGAAGAGACGACCCCGGCACTGATCGCAAGTGCAGAGGAGGAAGCCCGAAAACGTCCTGCGATGGGGACACTGTTCGCAACTACGGTGGGCGTGGGGATCGGAACGGCAGTGGTGGCAGTCATCGCGGCAGTCATCGGGTTGCTCATGCTTATTCATGTGGACACTTGCAGTGGAGGCTGTGTCGGGGATTTAGGATTGAGTGGGATATTCGATCCCGTGCGTGAGGCCTATCGTTGGACATCGCGGCGACACCAGAGTGTTGTGAAAATCTTAACTGCTTCGGAGGAAGTACAGGTTATTCCCGCTCTCCTCACGGCTTATCGGTTCAGCGAGAACGGCGAAGCCGGAGTTCTGCGGAGAAAAGCCCTGAACCGATTGGAAACCCTGCTTCCGAAAGTAGAGGCGGGCGGATTGCCGCAGAGTGTCGAGCGGCAACTCCATGCCCTGCTCTACGAAATAAACCCGAAGATCGTGAAGGGAACGCTGGCGGCTCTTCGACAAATCGGTGGACGCGAATCGCTGATCGCTGTCGAACGCTACATCAAAGCAAATGGCGGAGTGTATGGCTCGTGGGGGCGTAGGCAAGACCTGCTCACCGAGGCAATCTTGTGCCGCGACACCCTGCAAAAGCGACTGGCAAGACAGGACGAACATGACACGATGCTTCGCGCCTCTGAACGCCCCGACAATGCCGACACGCTTCTCCGTCCAACCTTCACGACTACTCCCGAACCCGCCGAGCAACTGCTACGTCCCTCTTCCAGCAACGACGACTCCCCTTCTTAACTCCGAAAAGCAAAATTCACCACCCACTTCGTTAGAGACAAAGAGGCACAGAGGAATGCAGAAGAGTCTTGATCCACAGATTAACACAGATTAAAAGACAAAATACGAAGGAAAAAAAGAGAAGACGGAAAAGAAAAGAGCAAATCTTCATCTCAACACTCAACACTTTCTGCTACTCCCTGATTCTGCCGTCTTCCATTTTGTAAATGAAATCCGCCTCTTCCAGCATGGTTGGATCATGCGTCACCAGCAAAAGCAGACCTCGCTCCCGATAAGAAGCGAGCAATTCGATGACCGCCCTCCCATTCGTGTGGTCGAGGGCGGCAGTGGGTTCATCCGCGAAAATAATTTCCGGTTGGTGCGCCATTGCACGGGCAACCGCAATGCGCTGACGCTCCCCGCCGGAAAGGTGCGTGGGAAACCGAGAGGCGAGGTGATCAATGGAAAGCCCAGTGAACAGTGCGTTCACTTCTGCGTCCAATCCTTTGTGGCGGAGTGCGGAAACCATGACATTTTCTCTTGCCGTAAGATGATTCAGCAGAAAAGGTTGCTGAAAAACAAACCCGAAGCGTTCTCGACGAATTTTTGCACGCTCTTGCTCCGATAATCGAGTCAGGGAAACGTAATCGAGCGAGACTTCGCCCTCGGTCGGTGGCTTTAATCCACTCAGCAGATAGAGAAGCGAACTTTTGCCCGAACCGGAGGGTCCCATAATTCCGACAAAGCCGCGTTCCGGCAACTGAATCGAAATGTCGTGAACGGCATAGGAGACGGCATCGCCCTCCCGATAGGCAAGCGTAAGGTGAGAGGCTGATAATTTCACCGGGTGGTTTTCCTTTTAACGTTAGTCTCTACTAAAAAATGATTTGGCAAACTTGACAAATTTCTGTTACTCAGGATAAACTAAAGTGTCCCAAGAGATGGAAGTCTATCGTTCCTTTTTCTCTCATGGACTTAGAAGAGAGGAACAGGGAAAATGCCGGTACGAGATGGGCGCGAAATTTTATTGAGAGTTCCCGCTTCCTGCCGCCCGAAAGGGGCAAGGGATCGCGAGAACCACGAATTGACCGAGAGTATTGAAGAGTACACCGAAGGAATTTACCGTCTTCAAGAGGAGATGGAAGTAGTTTCTACAGGTGACATTGCTAAGTACATGGGGGTAAAACCGCCCTCCGTCACCACGATGCTGAAAAATCTCGCTGAAATCGGATTGGTGGAGCATACTCCCTACCAAGGAGTACGCTTGACGGAAAAGGGCATTCACCTTTCTGTGAGCCTTCTGCGGAAACACCGTCTTGTCGAGCGAATGTTGGTGGACTTTCTGGAACTGCCCTGGGACGATGTTCACGATCTCGCTTGCAAACTGGAACATTATATTTCCGAAGATGTCGCTGACCGTATCGCAAAAGCGATGAATTTTCCGAAAACCTGTCCTCATGGAAACCCGGTGGACGCGACTTTTAAGGATGGCTCTTATCGCCTAACGGAAGCACAGGCGGGCGATGAACTTGTTGTAACTCGTATCACGGACGAGCGCAACGATTTTCTCGCTTATATTCTGGAACTAGGGTTACTTCCTGAAACTCCCCTGACTGTCAAGAATAAAACGCCTTTTGGAGACGTAATGACTCTTATGGTGGAGGGGATGGGTGAAGCCGTTGCGGTAGGACGAGATGTTGCCTCCGCCGTAAACGTAAGGAAACGTAATGTGGCATGAAAAGTGCTTATCTCCGGTTTATCGCCGAGAAAGTGCTTGCGATAGCGAAAGTTTATCGGTTATAGTAGAGATGGACATTGTAGGGGCAACTGCCCCAAATCTGAACGAGATTCGAGAAGAACATGGGCATTGACACACAAAACGAAAAATTGGAAACGGGCTTTGGTTGCACGACCGCCCGTCTGCTTCGTTCACTCAAGCGACGCATTAAAGGGGATTTTGCGACCTCCGCACAGTCCGCACTCGATGGCGATGTAGACGCGGAAGCCCCCGGCTCATATTGTTGTGACTGCACTTTGGCTCAACTTGATCCAGGGCAATGCGGCACAATTTTACGTTTGTTTGGCAATTCACAGGGACGTTTACGCTTGCTCGAAATGGGCATGACGCCCGGAACGCACCTGAAAGTTTTGCGCCGAGCCGCTTTTGGGGGACCTCTCGACGTGTACGTGCGTGGTTATCACCTTTCCCTGCGGAGCGAAGAAGCGGCATTGATCTGGCTTGGCGAGGATGAAGCGAAAATTCCGCTTCGATAGGCGCAAACGCGATGACTGCCCTTCCCCTGAGTCCTTCACGCCCTCTGCAAATCGCTCTTGTCGGTAATCCGAACTGCGGCAAGACAACCCTTTTTAACGCCCTCACCGGGTTGCGTCACAAAGTCGGCAACTACGCGGGCGTCACCGTCGAGAAAAAAGAAGGACGCCTTCTTCTTCCCAATGGAGACGAAGCAAACCTGATTGACCTGCCGGGTCTTTATTCGCTCACGCCCCACTCTCCCGATGAATTGATTGCTCACGATGTTTTGCTCGGCTTGCGATCCGACACGCCCCCGCCCGATGTGGTTCTCAACATCGTGGATGCCTCTAACCTTGACCGTAACCTTTACCTGACCACGCAATTGCTTGATCTCGGTGTTCCCGTCGTTGTCGTGTTGACGATGACCGACGTACTCAAAAAATATGGGCAAACCGCCGACACCGAAACCCTTTCCTTG
>JACMPS010000153.1 GCA_014377395.1 Chthonomonadaceae bacterium | reverse complement strand
GTTTTGCGGTTGGCCCCTCTACGATGTCCAGAACCGCGCCTCCATCCCCCTCTTCCACGCCGTAGCGACGCCGATTTCCCTCCGATTGGAGCGGGGAAAATCCGAGCGTTTCCGTGAGAAGAGCCGCCGTTTTCATCGCGCTGCTTTCGGTGAGGGTGACGCTGTGCAAGCCCCTCACGGCGAACTCAGCCGGAACAGAACCCGATCTCCAACCCTCCCGAAGCACGGAAGACGGCTCCGCAACGAGTTCGAGCGTCATGCCGTCCGGGTCTTCGAGTGGCAACACCCTTTCTTGAAAACGGGAATGAATTTCGCCTGTGGAAATGTTTGCGGCGTCAAGATGACTTTTCCACCATTCCAGCGAATCTTCCGGCACGGAGAAAGCCGTGACCGTTGCTTGCCCGGTTCCATGTCGTCCACGCGGCACACCCTCCCAGGGAAAGAAGGTCAGGATCGTGCCGGGATTGCCCTGCTCATCTCCGAAATAAAAGTGATAGGTTTTCGGATCGTCGAAATTAACGGTGAGTTTGACCAGCCTCATACCCAAAACTTCGGTATAAAAATCAAGATTACGTTGTGGCTCTCCCGCAATCGCGGTGACGTGATGCAAGCCTCGAATCGGTGCGGTTTCCATGTCTTTTCTCCTCTGTTCTAAAAGAAAGTCTTAACTACTTGCACAAGCAAGTATCTTCTCTTTTCTATACCCGTGCGTAGAACGAATGGTTTCCAAAATTCACAGAATGACAAAATTTCTCTTGCGTTTCGTCCTCGATTGAGTTCATTCACCTTACGCAAACGGAGCAAATTGAGAGATCTTTGCTCTCCCCTCTCCTCATATAGAAATCGGTGGGAAATCAGAGGCATGACTCCCCCATCCAATCGCAAACGGAGAGTCTCAATGGTTCGACTTCCCCATCCAATCGCAAACGGAGAGTCTCAATGGTTCGACTCCCCCTTCCCTCCCGACGAAGGAGGGCTTGGCAGGGAAGGGGGTTGGGGGGTTAGGTCAGCCAGAAGCGAATCTTTTCACCTAAAAAAGACGAAAAAGAGCGGTTCGCTTTCGCGAACCGCCCTCAGACAAGCCCTACATTTTCACCTAACCTACCTCAAACTTCTACTGCGTGGCGAATTGCGTAAAGCAAACCTCTTCGACAAGGTCTTCCTCTTTCGCTGCCGCACTTAACTTTTCCTTAAGTTGCTCTTTGAGTTTTTCTTTGCCTTCGGGTGTGATCAGGTCTTTTAATTCCTTCGCCGAAAGCGTCATTACCACCGCATCACGCATCGGAGCCGCAAACTCCTTGAACTTCTCTTCGGTAATCGTTTTTGGTACTTTGATCGAGACCGAGGCTTTCAGGTAGTGATCGCCCTTACCACTCAGATTGACCGTGAAATCTTCCAGAGGCAGGTAATGCCCTTCGACTTCTTTATGCTCTTTTTTGTCTTTGCTTTTGCTTTCCTTTTTGCCTTTTTCTTTGGCTTCCGCTTTGGAGCCGCCTAAAAAGATTTTCCCCACAAAAAGCCCCACAATCAAAACTACGATCATCAGAACGGGCATCGGTAGCCCTTTTTTCTTTTTCTCGCCGCCCTCTTTTTTATCGTCTGCTGACATCTTGTCTCTCCTGTTTCCCTGTCCCCCGTGGGAGCGAAAAACACGTCTCGCCCCGCCCACCGGGAGAGAAGAGAGTCAGTCTTGTCCGTCAGGGTGTCGGGGAGGAATCGCGCTGGTTTTTCTGTTCCAATGCCGTTCTGCGAATCAATTCCGCGTTGCGTTGTGCCTCGGTTTTCAACAAAATAATGTCCACACGTCGGTTGCGAACCCGGTTTGTCTCGCTGTTGTTGACCACGAGAGGCTTTGTTTCCGCATAGCCGGAAGCGAGAAACCGCGACTGCGGCATCCCGAATTTTTCGGTGAACGTTCTTAAAATCGCGCTGGCTCTTGCCGTTGACAGCTCCCAATTAGAAGGAAACTGCACCGTTTTGATCGGAAGATTGTCGGTGTGACCCTCGATCTGAATCGTGTTCGCGGGCATCGTTTGCAAGATTTGCCTTACTTGACCTAGAAGCGGAACGCTTGCGCCTTTCAGATCGGCATGACCCCGCTCGAAAAGCAGATCATCCGAAACCAGTGAAATTACCATGCCACGCTCTTCAGCACGAAGGGCAACGCGCCCACTCATACGGTTTTGTTCCACAAATTGCACCAGATTCTTCAATGCTTGTTGATATTCCGCTCTTTGTTTTTTGAGATCCTCGCTCATTCGCACCTTCATCGGTTCCTCTGAGGCGCGGGTACGCCCTGTCAGCGAGTCCGTAAGGGCAGTAAATTTGCCTTGATTCATCACGGACATCGAGTAGAGCATCAGGAAAAATGCCGCCAGCAACGTAATCATGTCGGCATAGGTGAGTAGCCAGCGTTCATGGCTTGTTTGCCGATCTTCGCCTTCGGTATCCCGCCGCAATCGTGCCGCATAGCCGTTTGTTCTTGTCATCGTCAGGCTACTTTCCTTGCCGGGAAGTCAATCACGGAGATACCGCGCACATCGTCCCGAAATTCCGGGGCAATAAACGCTTTTAATCGTTCCTCGACCAAACGGGGATTATCGCCCGCTTGAATCGAAATCGCTCCTTCCACGATAATCTCTTGAAGCAGAGTTTCTTCGTGGGAGAGTTGCTTGAGCTTGTTGGCAATCGGAATAAAAAGGAGGTTTGCACTTGAAACGCCGTAAAGCGTGGCGATAAAGGCTCCGGCAATCAGCGGACCCATTTTGCCGGGATCGCTGAGATTAGAAAGCATATGCACCAGCCCCATGACCGTGCCGATGATTCCGAGCGTGGGGGCAAACCCACCGAGCGTGGTAAACACGGATTCGCTTGCGCGGTGTCGCTGAAGACAGAAGTGAATGTCGGTTGCAAGAATTTCGCGTAACGTTTCGGGGTCGGTTCCGTCAATGGCAAGGCGCATTGCCCGCTTGAGAAACTCGTCCTCAGAGCGTTTCATCTCGGTTTCCAGAGCGAGCAAACCTTCTTTTCGGGCGCGATCCGCAAAGCGCACCAGGGTCGAAATGAGTTCGACGGGATTTCCAGATTTGTGCTGAAAAGCGCGAGACAAAACGCCCGGAATCCCGGTGATCTGCTCGGTCTTGCAACTGATCAGGCAAGCCCCGAACGTTCCCCCGAAAACGAGAAACGCCGCAGGAAGGTTGACGAGTGAGCGCACGTCGCCGCCTTCCATGAGGAGTGAGCCGATCAAGGCTCCCCAGGCAAGAATCATTCCGAAAAGTGTTGAAATATTCATGAATTTAGGTGTCGGACAGACCGAAAAAGAGTGGCAAGGAAATTCCCCGCCTACTCGTTTCCCCTCCATCCGCTCGTGATTTCCTTGCGATAGTCTGTGATGCGCTCGACGATTTCACCTGTCGTCTCACGGACAAGCAGTTTTTTGCCGCTTGTCAGCGTGAGGATCGTGTCGGGGGTTGCCTCGACCGTTTCGATCAGGTGCGGATTCAGAAAAAAGGGAGTGTTGTTGAGATGTGTGACTGAAATCATCGTCTTTCCAAACTTGTATTTTCTACCTTGCCCTCCTGCGAAATTTGCAAGAGGGCAACGATTTAAGAAACAGTGAAGGTTGCGTCATGCAAGCCTGCATTCGCCCGTCTCCTTCCTCGCTTGCGAGGGCACAAGGGAGAGGGCTGATTGGACAAGATCAAGGTGAGGGTGTTCATCTCTAATCCCTAACACCTAATCCCTACCCACTATCGTTTCAGGTTGATGACTTCCTGCAAAAGTTCGTCCACAATCGTGACGATCTTCGTGTTCGCCTGAAAGCCTCGCTGTGTAACGATCAAGTCGGTGAACTCGGTGGAGAGGTCAACGTTCGACATTTCCGTATAGCCTGCGCTGATTTGCCCGCGTCCGCCTGTGCTGGGGGTTCCTACCTGTGCCAAGCCGGAGTTAGAGGAGACCGTGTAAAGGTTTGCCCCTTGCTTTTCCAGACCGGAAGCGTTTGAGAAGGTCGCCGTTGAGATTTGCCCCAGGGTTCGCGAAAGACCGTTCGTGAAGACGCCATTGATCGTACCGTCCGCAGAGATGTTGTAACTTTGCAGTGTGCCGACTTTAAAGCCGTCCTGTGAGGTGACGCTTGCCGAAGAGTCCCCCGCAAGTTGAGTCATGCTTGAGAAATCAAGTGCGACGTCGAAGTTTGCGGGAACGGTTGTCGGCGGATTTGTCAAGGGAACTTTCTGCACCTCTTTGTTAAGGAGTTGCCCGTTTGAGTCGAAGAAAAGTGCCTTTTTGCCTGTGTCTTTCGAGGTGGCAAGCATGTTCGTGCCTTCTTTCGCCGTCCATTCCCAGCGTCCGACGGTTCCTGTGGGCGCACCCGCCCCGATCAGCACCCGCTTGAACTCGTAGCTGATGTGATGTTCCAGTCCGAGGCTGTCATAAACAACGGAAGAGGCGTTCCAGGTGGGTCGCGTCCCCTGTCGTCCGTCGGCAGTCGAGGTAACGCCCGTCGTTTTCACGCTCGAAAGATCAATCGTGAGCGGGAATCCCGTATCCACTTGTTGCCCCTCATTTCCGGCTCCAGCGGCGGCTGTGCTACCCACCAGTTGAACCCGTCCGCCGATACTTGCGGCGGGGTTGCCTCCATCGCCAAAGACAATGCCCTTTCCGGGAACATAGTAGGCACTTGATTTTCCGGCAGTGGTGCTATCAAAAGCCACCTTTGGATACCCTGCGCCGCCTGCGGGAAGCGTATCGACAGAGACTTTTACGTCCCATCGTTGCGTTGCCCCCACAGGAACCCCGATCCCCGCCGGACTGAGCAAAGGATTGCTCAGGGTGGTTGTCACCTGATATTTCGAGGTGCCATTATAAACCGTTGTCGTAGAAACGACATTGCTTCCGTCGCTGGCGTTGAGGCTACCCGCTACCGTCAAAAGCGTTGATGAGATCGGACTTGGATCCACCTGCCCGTTTGCAGTGGCGGTTGTTTTCGAGGTAGCGGTCAGTCCACTGAAATCCACGTTGACGGGTGAAGACCCGGCTCCTTCGCTCAGGTTGACCGGAATGGCGGAACCTACGGTACTCCCGGTGGCGTCGGCGAAGAGATAGTTCGTTTGTGTTCCCGCCCCACCCGGTTGCACCGCATAGAGGTACTTAGGGTTGGGCGAAAGCGGAACATCTACCCCGTCCACGTCCATTTTGACCGTCCAACGTTGCGTTGCTCCCGTGGGGACTCCGGCTCCCGAAGGGGCAATAGGGGCGGTAATCGAGACGTGCAAGGTTCGCGCTTTTCCGTCGGCATCATAAATCGTCGTCGTCATCAGCGGAGGGGCTTCGGAGAGATCGAGGTTGCCGCTCACTTTGGTGGAAATAGATTGAAGTGAAGAAGCCGCCGAAAGGTTGCCGTCCATTTTCGCCGATGACGTTTGCTTGACGGAACTTTTAGTTCCCACGGGAATCGTGATGAAACTTTTTTCGTCAATTTGAGCCGAGGTGTCAATGTTGCCGTTGTCGTCAGCAACATAGCCAAGCAGTTTGACGCCGTTGGAGGAGTTGACCAGCACCCCTTTCGAGTCGAGGTCAAAGGCTCCGTCACGAGTATAGAAGGTACGGCTTCCGTTGGAAACCATGAAAAATCCGTTGCCCTGAATGGCGAGATCGGTGCTTTTTCCCGTTGAGGTCAGGTTGCCCTGAGTCTGGAGGGTATCTACCGAGCCGAGTGCCACACCGAGACCGACTTGAGACGGGTTCGTTCCCCCGATATTTGCCGTCGGGCTTGCCGAAGAGCGCAACGTCTGCGAAAGTTGATCCTGAAACGTGGCGCGTCCCGCCTTGAACCCGGTGGTATTGACGTTGGCGATGTTGTTGCCGCTCACGTTAAGTTTTGTCTGATGCGCCTTGAGTCCGCTGACGCCTGAGTACATTGCTTGAAGCATAGTGTCCTATTTGACCTCCGTTGTCTTTCCTGTGTGAGTTTTGGGGCGCGTCCTGCGCCCCTCCAAAATGATCAAAAGTGATCGGTTTTGTTTTCCTCGTCCGCCTATCAGTCGGCGAGGTGAGTGGGGCTTCCGCTCTTTTAAGGAGCAAGTCCAGCCCGATGCTTTGTTTTCCTACCTCCCTATTTCGCCCTTTCAGGGGAAAAATTAGGCGCGGAAACAAACGTTATGCGATTACGGCACTGTCAATGTTGGTGAAGACATTCCCTTTGAGATTGTCCCGATCCACCACCGTAACCACCGTTTTGTTGAGGACCGAAACCACCATTGCGAGATCGTCCATCAGCACCAGTGCATCCCGTGAGCCTTTGCTCTGAGCGCGTTGCACGGCACCATCAAGGCGATCCAGATGTGAGGCTTGCAAGCTTATCTGCCGCGATTGAAGCCGGGTTTGAGCATGAGCACTGAACTTCACGCCGCCGGGAGAAGTGACCGCTTCCGTTTTTGCGGAAGTGCCACCCTCGACAAGTCCCTGCCTTACTTTTAACAAATCCGAGAAGGCGGTGCCGTCGGGATTGCCTGTACGAGAGGTGCGAGTGGTGGTTCCGCCTGTTTGGACGGGCAAGCCTCTCAAGGGAACCGTCAGCGCATTTTCTGGTTTCATAACTCTCTCATTTTCCGGTCAGTTCTCAATTTGTAGAGACGTTCTGCACATCGCTCATTTTTATATCGGCATCGTAGCCCTTGACTCGCAGAGAAACTCCGTTGTTCTCGAAATGGACACTCGAAACAATTCCGATCACAGGAACTTCCACGCCGTTCACGACCACATTTGCGGCAATGGTTTTTCCAAGCAGTTCCGCCCCCTGCATTTTCTGCTGACTTGTGCTGAGATTGGTGACGCCTTCGACCGTTGAGAACTGTGCGAGTTGAGCGAGAAACTGTGTCTGATCCTGCGGACTCAGGGGGTCTTGATTTTGCAACTGAGTGACCAGCAATTTCAGAAAGGCACCCTGCCCCAGTGCCTGTCCCCCGGTTGCGCTATTGACAGCCCCGTCAATGGCACCCGTTGAAGCCGCTCTTGTATTGTTTGTGACCTGCATTTTGATGTTCCTTTTTTGTTTGTCTGCCCGACTTGAGGTAAGCCGGAAAGTCTAAGTCCGAAAGATTAAGCCCGAAAGTCCAACCTGCCGTTGCGATTACGTTCCGGTTTAGGGGCGGAAACCGAAATCGGTGTGACTTCTTTTTCCCCGGTGTAGTCTCTTCCCAATGAGGTTTGTCGGGAAAAATGGCGTTGCGCGTTCGGGTCGGATTGCGTGAAAGCATTGGAGAACTGTTCTCCTGCTTTGTTGCCAAAAGCGGAGGTTTCCGTTGTGAATTCCAATGTTTTCACGTTCAGCCCCCGCTCTTTCAGGGCTTCCCGCAAGTCTTGCTGTCCGCTTTCGAGAACCTGTTTCACCCGCTCGTTTTCCGCCGAAATTCGAGCGATCACACTTTCACCGTCCTTGACGATGCGAATGTGCAACGCCCCCAGATGCTCCGGGGTCAGCCGAATATCCACCTCGCCACTTCCCCGTATGGCAACCATGCGCTCGGTGTGTTTCTGCATCTGTGCAATGACATTTGCCCGGTCGGGATCGGGAGAGGTGTACGCGGCATCCTTTGCCAGAGTCACTGTGTCCGCAGGGCGTGAGGGCGAGACAATCAGCTCCGGTGGGCGGACATTGTTCTCGATTCCCTCAGTAGGTTTCGCCAGAGTCTGAGGAGGAAACAGGGCGTTTTGTTCCTGTCCGTCCTTGTTTCCTGATTCTTGAGGGGTTTCACCCTCTCGCGAATTTGCTTTCGCAGAAGAGTGATCTCCCGGCTTTGTTGCGGAAGTCAAAGGGTGTGTTTCAGAAAGGGATATCTCCGCTTTCCTTCCTCCGACAACCGCAGCCTTTTCCTCTAAGAGAACGGCGACTTCACCCGCCGCTACACTGTTTTGCAGTGCGTTCTGAGTTGGGACGACTTCGGAGACCGGATTTTGCGGCACAGAGGGCACTTTCCCGATTTTCGCGGTGATGCTCTCGTTTGTTTTGGCTTTTGTCGGAACGTCCACTCTTGCATTTGCTCTCAGCATTTGCTCGTTCAGGCGTCCGGCATCGGGTGAACTCTCGGAAAGGTTTTCCGCTTCTGCAACGGGAGCGGTCGTGGGTTTCTGCCCCATGCTCTCGATGTTTGCATCGTTTGCTGTCGCTCTTCCGGAAAGTTCAGGTGAGGTTCTGCTTATACCGGGCTGATGATCCGCCTTGCCCGCTTCGGGCTTTTCGCTTTTCATCTCTCCGGCAGTCACGTTTAGTTCGGCTTTTGCCTGGGGGGGAAAATCAACTCCCGACACAGGGCGCGTTTCCGCTTTCGCTGTGTGCGAGTCCATCGAGTTTTCCGTGATTTCAGGGGCTGTCGTTGCCGGTACCGGAATGACCGAAATTGCTTTCCCTATCGGAAGTTCCGTGCCCTGTCGGATTGCGGAAGTTGGCACGGTTGCCTTTGCACTTGTTTTTTCTCCGACAGTGTTTTCCGGGTTGGCACTTTCCGTCACGCTTGTTGCTTGTGCCTGCATCATCTGAGCGAGAAGCAGTTCGGGTCGGGTCGGTGGCACGGAGACTTGAGCCGTGATTTCAGAGGTTGCTCCGAGAACAGAAGCGATTTCTTCTTTTGTCTCCGTCCTCTCGGTCACGTCTGTTTCATCTGCATCGCTCTTTTCCGTCGCGTCTTTTTTCTCAGTTGCTTTGTCGGAAGTTTTCACGGGCTTTTCGGTCAGTTCAGATTTGTCATTCTTTTTGACCGGTTCTTTGTTTTCCAATCGCTTTGCCATTGTCTGCGAGAAAGTCAGCCGATCTTCCGATGATTTCTCTTCCGAATTAAAACTGGTTCGCTCCGGGGCAGACACGATAGGTTCGGCGATAGGGGGTAGTGGCGTTACCATAAAAGGGTTTCTCGACCTCCTCACAGGGGAAGTTTGTCCCGCTGTATTTTCCAAATCCGGTATTATTGTCGGTGAAGATGCGTCTTTTCCTCACCCTTTCTCGTTCATTTCTTTGCAGGATTTCCGGTGATCGGCGTCGAAACTTAACTCAGCATGACCACTTACCGTCACTCTCAGACAAATCCCCCTGGAGGAACCGACCTTGATGAACCGACTCTTCGCTCTTTTCTGCGTCACTGCGACACTCACGCCATTCACCTTTGCACACGCACAAGTTTCTGCCGTCCCCTCCGCCATGAATTTTCAAGGACGCCTCGCCAAGCCCGACGGACCGCCCGTCGCTGACGGCACTCACTGCCTCCTCATTTCCGTTTATAGTTCGCTCCCAGGTGGCCCGCTTCTCTGGCAGAAGAGTAT
>JACMPS010000152.1 GCA_014377395.1 Chthonomonadaceae bacterium | reverse complement strand
TAGATGTTCCAATTCTTTAACGAGTTGCGGAACAGTGGGAGGCTGATATGCCTTTTTGTCGAACTCAAAATCTCTACTGGCATCCTCAATGTAGGAAAGCATTGGATTGAATTTCAGTTTTGCCTCTTCCATTGAGGATGCCAGCAACGGTCTCTGCGGGTGCAACTCAAACCAGCCTTCCGGGTTGCGCCGCCAGGGTGTGTGACCGCGCAAGGGCATTTCTTCCTCCCCCTCATACCTCAAGAAATGACCGCGAAACGGGGCTTTACGGGCGTCTTCTCCGCGAAACGATACGGCGACCCGACTTCCCTTTTGAGGAGGAAATAACCATCCTCCCGTTCCCTTTGCAAGTTCATGCCAGTACGCCAATAGATACCTCCAGACCGTAACTCAACCTATTTATCGAGTTCTTCCTCTGTCGGCAGAGAAAAATCTTGCGACCCATGCCGAATGTGCAAAATACGAACTGTGTCTTCCTCACCGTTGCCATCCGTGTCCAAAATTGTGTACAAGACCCGATATTTGCCATAAAGGAGAGCGCGGACCTCACGGTTGAAATCGGGTTGCTCACGCGCAACCGCAAAACGACGCGGCATTGAGGATAAATCTTCAATAGCGGAGGTTAGCCCCTCTTGCCATCGGTTGGCGGTACGCGGGGAAAGGCGGATCATGCGAAGCAAAATCGTATCTAATTCTGCCTCTGCAATTTCTGAATAGTCAACAAGGTAGGTTTTCATGCCGGAACCGACTGCTCCACTCTGTGTTTCTCCAGACTGGCGCGTAAACGGGCATGAACTTCCTGAGCCGACTTCACCCGTCCCGCATCGCTATCCTCGAAGCCTTTTCGAATCCCATTGACTGCTTCCTCATAGTCTTTTCGATCCCACTCAAGGCGTTGGCGTAGCATGACTTCAGCAAGGGCATTCGGGTCTTCGCCCGTTTGCTCTGCTCTCTCGTACAACATCGCTTCGGTTTCAGGGGTCAACGTAATGGACATTTTAGTTTCCTCTTCTGTTCAATCTAGTTTTGCAGGGCGGCTTCCAGTTCCTTTTCCGCCGCCGTTTCCGCCTCTGTTTTCGGGTAAAACGTCTCTACCGCTTGCGCCATGCTTTGAGTTTGCGTTCGACTCTGCATGAGAAAGCCAACGCCGAGTACGAAAAACGAGAGCGTCCAGACCCAGTAGCCAATGCCGAGAGAAAGGGTAGAATCGGATGACGGCACCATCCAACGAAGCGCGTGTGCGCCCGAGAGCAACGCAAAAATCCCCATCACCCGAAGATAAAACCGTTGCTTTCTGGCTCGGCGGCTTCTCAAAAGAGGGCTGAGAAGTACGCCAAGATTTGAGCCTACATAGCCAAGTGCTACCGGATTGGGGAAAAACAAAAGACAAAAATACGTGCATTGCCAGCCCCATAGCCAATCGCCTTTGATCACACCGGTGAGACGAGTCGCAGGTAAGACCATCGAAACGAGGAACAGGGTGTATCCGATTTTGTTCAGTGTTTTGCCGAGCTGTGGTGTCATCCTGTTTGTTCTTTCGGTTCAGCAATGTGCCTGCGTAGCGGAGAAGTTCGTCGGTTATTCAGGCTCCGCGATTGTTTCAATTATTCCGCTACAGAAACCTAGTTGTCCTCTTCATCAACCTCATCTAAGGGACGTTGCGACGTATGGAGGATACGGATAATACGCACTATAAACTCTTGGTCTTCCTCCGAATCGATTACGGTAAAAAGTACACGATACTGCCGAAAAAGCAGTTGTCGCGTCTCTCGTTAGAAATAATCTTTTTCATAAGCAAGGGAACAGCGGCGCGGCATCTTCAAAAGCGTTTCTATTGATTCACGCAAATCCTAGATAAATTGTCCTGCCTGGGTGGGACTGTAGCGAAGTTGAAAGAGAAACACACGATCAATGTCCATTTCAGCGGTGTCGCTGAACTCAATCGCGAACTCTCTCATTTGGTTTCGCTCATCATGTCAAGAAAAAGTTGCTGGTTGGCAATCATTCTATCCAGACGAGCAAAAACTTCGGCGGCTGGTTTGGTACGTCCCGCTTCAATATCGTCGAAACTTCTCTGAATTGCCTTGATTGTATCTTTTAAGTCGTCGTCCATCGCTCTGACCTGAGTGCGAACACACTGCGCGGCAAATTCCTCTTCGCTCATGCCTTCGCGTTGCGCCCACTCACGTAATTTCGTTGCAGTCTCTTCCGGGAGCGTGATTGTCATCCTATTTCTCTTCTTTTTTCTGCCGGGGAATGAACGAATTCCCCGGCAGGCAGACGCACAGCCCTCTATCGGTTCAGCAGAGTTCCCACATAGCGGAGAAGCTCGTTTGCCGATTCGGGGGTGTAGCCCTGTTCGCTACACATACGGGAAACCACCTCATTCACTTTTTTGAGTTGTTCGGCGTCGGGCGTTTTCGTGGAGGTGGTAATCTTCACGACGTCTTTCAGATCGGTGAAGAGTTTCTTCTCGATTGCCTCTTTCAGCCGCTCATCCGAAGTCACCGTAAACGCCTGTCCTCGACGCATCAGTGAGGCAACAGAACGCATCACGCCCTCCCGGAACTCGCGCTTGGCGTTTTCCGTGACACCGATTTGCTCTTCAATCGAGCGCATCAGTCGCTCATCGGGTTCCACATCTTCGCCCGTCACCGGGTGCTTCACACGCTCTTTGTTGCAGTAGGCTTCCACGTTGTCAATGAAGTTGTCGAGCATCGTTTTCGCCGATTCCTCATAAGAGTAAACGAAGGCACGCTGAACTTCCTTTTTCGCCGCCTCATCGAACTCTTTGCGAACCTCGTCAATAAAGCCGAGCATTCGCCGCCGCTCTTCCTCATTGTTCGTATATTCGGTGATGCCGTCCCGCAGATTACGCAGAACATCAATCGGCGTGACATAACTTTTCCCGCCCTTAACCAGTGCCGCCGAAAGTCGATTCAGGATAAAGCGCGGCGAAACTCCGTGCATTCCCTCGTCCATAAACTCGTCGTGCAGTTCGCGGACGTGACGCTGATCCCAGTCACCGACCTGCTTTTCGCCGTCGTAAAGTTTCATTTTCGTCATCAAGGAAAGACCGGCTTTGCGCGAGGACTTGAGGCGGGTGAGAATAGAGAACATCGCCGCGACTTTCAGGGTAAAGGGCGCAATATGGACGCGGGCAAGATCGAGACCAGCGGCGTTAAGGCTCAGGCTACGATCACTCATGTCGGATTGCCCGATAAGTTTCTCGTAGATTCGCACCTCTTCGCTAACCTTGAGGTTGTAGGGGACTTTGACCACAAAGATGCGATCAATCATCGCTTCGTTTTCTTTGTTGGAGAAGTAGGAATTGTATTCGTATTCGTTGGTGTGTGCGATCACGGCGAGATCGCAGTAGATCAGGGCGAAGCGGCTTGCCTTAATCGTTTGCTCTCCGGCAACCGTGTTGAGTTCGTAGAGAAAACGTTTCTCCGCCTTCAACATTTCGATAAATTCCATAATGCCCCGGTTGGCGATATTGAGTTCACCGTCGAAATTATAGGTGCGGGGATCGGACTCCAAGCCGTATTCCGTGAGTGCCTGAATGTTGACCGAGCCGGTCAGTTCCGCCACGTCTTGAGATTTGGGGTCAGCGGGCTTAAAGGTGCCGATCCCGATTCGGGTTTTCTCCGAGATAAAAAGGCGTTGTACCGGAACCCGATCCATCTCGCCGTCCCACTCATGATCAAGTTTCCAGCGGTCTACCGGATCGAGGTCGCCCTCAATGTAGACGCCGAATTGATCACGGAACGCAGAGCGCATATCTTCGGGAATGAGGTGAAGCGGCTCCTCGTGCATGGGAGAGCCTTTGATTGCGTAAATTGCACCGTCATCCGTCTTTGAGTATTTCTCCAGACCCTTTTTAAGCATCGTGACCAGCGTGGATTTTCCTCCGCCAACGGGGCCTACAAACATCAAAATGCGCTTGCGAATATCGAGTCGGCGTGAAGCGGGGTTCAGGTACTCCTCAACGAGTTGTTCCAGAGTGCGCTCCATGCCGTAGAGTTCGCCATCGAAAAACTTAAAGCGTTTCACGCCTTCGGGGGTTTCGTCCACCCCCGCCGCCATAATCATGTTGAACAGGCGGGCATGAGCCAGGTCGGTGATGCGCGGGTTTTTGCGGACAAGTTCCAGATACTCCGCAAACGTTCCTTCCCACGCAAGCGACTTTTCAAGGCTTCGTTGCTCCTCCACCTGCTTTAGAAATTCCATCGTACTCAGACTATTTGGGTTGCTCATTGCTGATGATTCCTCTCTTCACGCTTATACGGGCTAATTGATTGACAAGATTGCTTACACGAAGGTTTCCTCTGTTATCGGTTCTCGATACTTCATTTCGCGATAAATCCTTACTTTCCTCTTTCGGAGCGAAGGGGCGTACTCGGTAGAAAAGCCAGAGTCGCCTACGCTTCTAGTCGAAAAAGAAACAAAAACCGCCCCGGCAGAGGGTGTTCTCTCTACAGGGGCGGTGACAACGTCGTCGTCCGCATGGATACATCTGTCTGTAATTATATCATAGTTGCAGGGTTCACGCCACTTTTTCAGAAATGGATTTTACTCTCCGCCGACCTCTACTATCACTGCTTTTTCGCCTTTTTTTGGTTTCCACGAGCGAGGCGAAAGGATCGAAGTCAGCAGGTCGGGCTTTGATTTATCGCGCTTCAGGTGAGGAAAGCGGTCTCCGCCTTTGTAGTCCAACCGAAAGGTTTTAATGAAATCGGCGTCCTCAACAAGCAGTTCCAAGGCTTCGCTCGTTTTCGTTACTTTTACGGCGGATTTCAGTTCCTCCATCGTAAACTTGCGCCCGTTCACACCAACGATTTTCATGCCGGGAGCCATGCCTGATTTTGCGGCGGGGAGATCAAAAATCACGTCGGCGATTTTGCCGTCATCATCTACCGAAATACCAATCGAGTAGGTGAAAAGTGATCCTTTGTACCCGTAGACGACATCGCGCTCGTTCGGAATGTCATCGTAAACGAGTTTCCACCCGCTGTTTTCGATGCC
>JACMPS010000151.1 GCA_014377395.1 Chthonomonadaceae bacterium | reverse complement strand
CCGAACGCAATTTGTCAGACGGAACTCGATGCGGCGATTATGGACGGGCGCACTCATTCTGCGGGTTCCGTTGGGGCGGTCAAAACCGTTCGTTGTCCGATTTCGGTGGCACGGCGCGTGATGGAAACCCTGCCTCATGTGATGCTCGTCGGTGAAAACGCGGAACGTTTCGCACTCGAAAACGGTTTTCCTATTGAAGATACGCTGACCGAAAGTGCAAAGAAAAGTTGGGAGAAGTGGAACGAGGAAAAGGGCAAATCCGAAGTCGCGCATTTCGGCTCCAATCCCATTCATGGGACTCTTCCCGTGTTCCTCACTTCCGATAATCACGACACAATCGGTATCTGCGCCCTTGATTCAAGAGGTGATCTTGCGGTTGCCTGTACCACCTCTGGCATGGCATGGAAGACGCCGGGGCGCATTGGAGACAGTCCGATTATTGGTTCAGGGCTTTACCTCGACAACGACATCGGGGCGGCGGCGGGGACGGGACACGGCGACGAAATGATGAAAACTTGCGTCTCCTATCGCGCCGTAATGAACATGGAACGCGGCATGACCCCGGAAGAAGCGTGTGTCGAATCTTTGCGCTACCTGCTTAAAAAGCGTCCCACCGACACGCACGGGCATTATGGGGCGGCGTTGGTTGCGGTCAACAAAGAGGGTGTTACCGGGGGAGCCGCAACTCAGTCCGGCTTTCTCACTCCTGATAATTTGTGGCACTATGCCGTCACAAATGAAACGGGAACTATGCTTTACGAAGGACCTTACGTAACCCCCACCGAAGTTTTCAGAGGTCTCTGATCTCCCTTTTTGCTCACAGAAATTTCCACTTATGAAGTCACTTTTGATTCGCGTCGTTGGTGACGTAGAACAGGGAAAAACGACCCTTGTTGAGACGCTGGTGGTTCTTCCGGTCAAAAACAGTTTTGTCTCGTTTCGTCTTGCGGATGGCACTCTCGCTAATCTGTACGATGAAAACAGGTGGACACAGGGTCTATGTGATACCGACATATCTCTGGTTGTTATTTCGGCTGACAAGGGGATAACCTCTCGTGTTCAAGAGATTTTGCGGGCTATCGAACTGCTCGAAGTAAAGCAAATCGTAATCGCTTTCACCCGAATGGAACTCGTGCCGAAAGAGCATACCGACGCTGTAGAAGCGGAACTACGCTCACTTTTCCCCTCGCTTACAGCGAATGTCTCCATGATCCGCACCTCCGCAAAGACGAAGCGAGGGATGGACGCCCTCAAACGCGCCCTGCTCTCCTGTTCAAGTCGTGCCTCCGCCAGAAACGCTTTTTTACCTTCACGTTTCCTTATTAACGAAGTGGTTTCGGCTTCCAGCACTCCGCAAATCTCTGTCATCCTCTCAGGTGTTTTGCTTCAAGGGACGCTTCGCCTCAATGAGATGCTGGAGGTGGTTCTGTGTCGGAAAAGCGGAAAGTTACGCGGGTTATTGCTTGAGGGGAAGCGAGTCAAGGAAGTCTTTCCCGGCTCTTTTGTCCTTTTGACGCTGGAAGGGGTTGAGGCGCAGGACATCGAAGTCGGACTACAACTCGCCCCCGCCGCAACCCTGAAAATCGAGAATGAAGTGACGGCGACTTTCTCTCCGGTATCGGATGTAGAAGTGCCTCTCGAAGAAAACACGTCCTTTTTGCTTTGTCTCGGCAACATGGAAATCCTGGGGCGAGCCGCCTTTTCACAAGAAAACTCCTTGCTTCATTTTGTGGGAGAAACCCCTTTTGTGGCGATGCCGGAGGATCGTTTTCTTCTTTTGTCGCTACCCGAAAAAGTTTTGCTCGGTGGCGGTGTCATCGTTGACAAGGACAATGCCCTCCTCATTTCTTCTGAGAAAGGCAATGCTACCGATCTGATTCAAGCCCTCTTGATTCGCTCACCGGAGGGAGTGCTGAAACCGGATTTGCCCTCTCAACTCTCCTTGACTGCCTCACAGATCGAAGAGGCACTTGCGGTTCTCGTCTCGTCTCAGAAAGCCGTTATGCTCACTGAAGATCGGCTTTTTTCTCCTTTGATTTTGGAACCGCTAAGGGCGCACATCGTCTCGCGACTGGCGGCTTATCACGCAAACTTCCCCTCTCGTCCCGGTTTTCCTCGTGAAGAACTCAAAGCACAAACCTCCCCCACCCTCACCCCGGAAGTTTTCGGTGCTGTTCTCGGCTATTTTCACGCTTGGGGGGCTTTGGTTTCCGAAGGGGCAACCTCACGGCTCCCCACCTTCCAAACTCAGTTGACGGAGCGGCAAAACGCGCTTTTGGAGCGTATTCTCGTTTTCCTGCGCGAATGTGGAGCAACCTCGCCTCCAACTCACATTATCGCTCAAAGTGTGGGAGTTTTGACCGATGCAGTCGAGGACATCATTAAGCGCGGCATCGAAACCGGAAAGGTGTTTCGGGCAGAGGAAGGCGTTTTCTATGCCCTTGAAACTGTGAATGAAATGAAGAAAATCGCCGAGGGTTTGATGGCAGAAAACGGCTTTATTTCCGTGACGGACTTTCGCGGAAAGATGAACACCAATCGTAAGTTTGCTGTTCTTGCTCTTGAATTGCTCGATACGCTTCAGTTCACCCGCCGCGAGGGGGACGCCCGCCTTTTGCTCTGATCATTGAAAAGGCACTGCTTTTGTGACGATTTCTTCTCTTCTAATTTTTGTGTGCTGAGAGAACAAACTTCAAACGGCAACATTGTGGTTTGTTTTTTTTTGTCTTCGATTATTTTGTAGTTTTAGAGATTGTGCCTTACGATGCGGCTTGGAACAAAAAGACAATCTTCCCGTAGATGGGGTTATCAAAAATCGAAAGAGACCCTTTAAGCCAATCAAAATTAGCTTGACTTAACGAATTAGAAGAGAAAGCAGTACTATGAACGCCAGACAATTATTTCCCTTTGTGTCGGCTTTGTTCGCTTTTGGAGGAATTTCTGCGGCTCAGGACGCCGAGCAGAAAGCAAACCAGACCGACGCACGAATTTCGCGAGAGGTGACCGTTCGCGCCGACAGTACAAAAGGACAGGGACAAAGCAACGAAAAAGGGGCGCAACCCAAACGTATCGAAGATAGCTACCCACTCACCAGCGACGCAGATCGCGAAAAAAGTGCGAAGATTTTGCAACAACTTACAGTAGACCTACTCTCCCTGTTCAACCAGCACAAAGAAGCGCACTGGAACGTCAACGGGCCTCTCTATTTACCGCTCCATGAATTTTATCAAGAACAAGCGGACTTTTATCGTACCAGTGCCGATACTTTCGCCGAGCGTGTTCTACATCTGGGCTATAGCGTGGATGGACGTTATTCGACAGTTGCCCGCACCTCCGGCATTCCTGATTTCCCGGCAGGGTATGTGACTGACAATGAATCAATCAAGTTGTTGTTGGATCGAGTGACGGTACTCCAGAAAGAAGTTTATCGCGACATTCGGGAAACCGAAAAGAGTGATCCACCGACCAGCAACAAATTGCAAGACCTTGCCTACGCCGTAGACAAAAATCTCTGGCAACTCCGAATTCATCTAAAGAAACCGGGCGGTCTAGGAGAAGATTTGCCCTGGGTGACGCAACAGGGACGTGACCGCTCCGGCAAATAAGAGCCATAGAGGCAAATCTCAAGCGAAATCGCTGAGATTTGCCTCTATTTTTTGTTGTTGGGTGTACAAAATTATTGCGTCGGTTGACAAAGTTTCTCTCGCAATTTCAGGGAACAAAAGTGCAGACTTACCGTAGACGAGAGAGAAGAGAGAAAATTTGGCTTGCGATTAAACTCAAAACGCCTTTTCTCTTATCGAAAGCAACTGAGTGTGTCCAGAAAGGATTCTTTCCTATGGGTGGTTTTGGAGTCCCCGAAGAGAAGCAGAAGAGCAAATCCGATGCTTCTTCTACGCCTACCAATGTCCAGATTTATGATCGCCCCGAAAAGAAAGGGCTATCTCCTGCAATCATTGCTTTGATTGCCGTGATTTTGATCATTCTGGCGATAGTTTTGTACAAGGCATTTGTTCGCTAAAAAGCGAATAAAGCCAAATCTACTTTACCTTTACAAGAAAGAAAACATACCCATGTTTTCCTTATTCCTTTCTTCCCTTTCGTTGAAGATCGGGGCAGAAAATTAAAAACCAAACAGGAGATAAAACAATGAAAACCGTTGTAGGTTTGTTCGATGATTTTGCACAGGCGAAATCCGCCGCCGTTGAAGTAGAGCGTATGGGGATTTCCCACAACGATGTCAGTGTCCTTGCTAACAACGAAACCGAGGTACACGGAGCCAACACCGTCGCAACGGAGGGGCATGGCATGGGTCATGCCATCACCAAAGATGCAGGAGTCGGAGCTGAAATCGGTGGCGTTCTTGGCTTGATTGCAGGTCTCGGTTTGTTCGCTATCCCCGGTCTCGGTTGGGTGGCGGGTGCGGGTTGGCTTGCAGGAATGTTAGCAGGGGCTGGAACCGGAGCCGTGATTGGTGGCTTGGTCGGAGTGTTGGCGGGTGTTGGTGTTCCACACGAACACGCCTCTTACTATAACGAAGGCGTCCGCAGAGGCGGCACAATTGTCGCTGTCAAAGCCGATGACATGAATGCCGCCCAGATCGCGCAGACACTCAGCACACACGGTGCGGTCAATATCGAAGAGCGTGGCTCGACCTACCGTAACGAGGGATTGGTTATCTAGGTCTGTTTTTGATAGGGTGAAGAGAGCGGCGGGGTGATTGCCCTGCCGCTCTCTTGATTCGTGTCATAAATTATTTTTGCAAGAGGTGCAAATTTTCCAGCACGTGAAGTGCCGCTCGCCCCTGATGGTAAGGTTCTTTCCAGGCGTCGCTTTTGTTCTGGTTTGCACCGTCCGGCTCTCCTGTCGCCGTCAACCGCGTGATCCACCCTCTGTTTACGGCGTCGGTTTGCTTATCTCGAATGAAAGCCCACTGACGAACGAATGCCGTTCCGTAAACTTGCGTCTGAGTTTTGTAGCGCAGGTGCATCTGCAAAAGTGCGTTTAGACCTTCCGCCTGTGTCCACCAGACTTTTGCCGTATCCGTTGGCTTTCCGAAAGCGGTTCCCGCGTCGTAAAACCCACCGTTCACCTCGTCCCACCCATAAGCCAGAGCATGATCCACAAGAGAGCGAGACACTTTTTCGGTGCGAACCTCGTGTGGCTTACCGAGAGCGATTGCGGCTTCTTCGAGCAGAAACGCCGTTTCCACATCATGCCCGAACGAATCGTGATCGGGGATCGCTCGCCAGTCCGGGGTAAAGAACAAATTCAGGCAACCCGGCTCAACCGCGATTTTGTCACGCACCAGCAGAAAAACCTCTTCAAGTCGTTTACGGACGGACTCATCGTGCCACACTGCATAAAGCGAGGTGAAGGCTTCCAGTAAATGAATGTGCGTATTCATGGACTTGTAGCCGTAGTGTGTTCCAATCGGATCGCCTGTAACGGTGGGGGAGGGAGGCGAAAGCAGAGGAGTACCGTCGCGTCTCAGGGCTTCGTAATACCCGCCGTTTTTGTGGTCGTGTGCGTGTTTGTCCAGCCAGAGGAAACCCTTTTTTGCTAGGGTCAACGCCTTTTCGTCTTTTGTGACGCGGGCGACTTCGGCGGCGGCATAGATGCCGAAGGAAATACCGTAGGCGTGCTTTTCCGTCTTTCGGTCTGTTTCGGGCTTGCCCTCTGCATCAACCGCCCAATAAAACCCGCCCTCTTGTTTATCCCAGAGAACGTTTTGCAAAAAATCTATTCCATGACTCGCATACCCCGCAAACTCAGAGGATTTCACGGTTTTTCCGCCTGCAATTTGTGCCGCAAGATAGGTTAACCGAGACTGATAAACTATGGATTTCTCGCCCCCTCCAGGTTGCAGAGGCGTCCAATTTTCCGAATACTCTTGATGAAAACCGCCCCCACCCGTGCTAACTACCGAACGAGGAAACCAGGGATCACGAATATGGGTTTCGAAGTTTGATTTGATCTCTCCGGCAATTTGCGCCGCAAGAGACGGGGTTAATTCAATGTCTTTTTTCATGGGTTTTTGTTGCAACAAAAAAGGGAGGGTAACACATAGAAGAACAAAAGGGAGAGTTGGCATTTTCAACGTCTTTCAAGGCAAGATGTCCTCACAAAGCAGGGCATCGTCCGCATTTTTCTTTATTATACAGCCAAAACTTTTTGCGGCGGATTTCGGAGCGGATCCTGCGTCTCATAGGCACTAGACCTAACCCCCCGACCCTCCCATCCATCAAACCTTCCGTTCCTGCCCTCATACGTTCGCTACGCTCACAGGGAAGGGGGAGTCGAACCCTTGAGACTCTCCGTTTGCGATTGGATAGGGGGAGCAAAGACCTGAAGCAAAGAAGAAAATTAACCACTCGCTACGCTAGAGGACACAGAGGCATAGAGAGAAAACACAGGAGAGTCAAAAGCATTTGCCTTACCTCCCCTCTCCCGGATTTTGGGGTACGGGGTAGGGGTTAACAAAGTCGGTGATGCGTAACGTGAGTCTCTAAATTTCGACAACCGCGTCAATTTCATTCCGTAGTGTGATCAGGACATAAAACAGCCCTGTCACGCCGAACTCTGTTTGCGCTTGTGCCGAGCAGGGGCAGCGAGACTAATAAGAGCGAATCCGGTTCGCTCTCAGGGAAAACCATGAAGACGAAAAAAACAGAACTCCTTTCCAAAGACGCTACCCCCGCTGAGATCGAGGCGGCGATTGACGTCTGGAGCGAAAAGCAGACTCGTTATGCCTTGCCTTTAATTGGCGGAGGAACCGTCATCCTGCTTCTGTCAGCCATTGTTTCGATAGGGTATGTTTTTTCGGAACAGTATTGGAAAGCCTTCTTTTCACTTATGCTTGGTATGAATGGAATGACTGCTTTTACTGCTTGTATAAATTTAAAAGGTAAACTGATACAAAGACTGGGAAAACGGCTATTTACGCACCCGACTCCGTTGACGTTTCGGCAAGCCGTGCTCGGCTATTTTAGTGCTTCAAGAAAACAAAAAAAGCAGTCGCTCACTCAGTTTTTACAGATTGTAGAGGCTGTCACGGCAGAGGAAAATGCAACCCTCACTTCCGCGCAAAAGAAAGGGGTTTTTTATTCTCTGTTTTTGTGTCTTGTGCCGAAAAGTGGG
>JACMPS010000150.1 GCA_014377395.1 Chthonomonadaceae bacterium | reverse complement strand
TTTACGCCCGACGCAGAAAGACTGAGCGGTAGAGGCAGACAAGAAAAGGCGGCGGGTAGGAATTGCCCGCCGCTTTCACGTATTTGTGAGATAGAGAGGAAACCTGTTCATGCCCGACTCACGTTCGCTTATTCCTGAACTGCCTTCCGCATTGCCCGCGCACATTGAGGAGCATCTGAGCAAACTCGCCAAACGAGGCAAAAGGATGCGTCCCCGCGTGAGGCACATTGTCGAATTTTGCCGAAGCGAGGGCGGTACGTCTCGCCCCGATGAGGAAACATTTTCCGCATTGCAAGAGGGACTAAAGGAGGGGCGTCCGAGTCGCTGGCGCGAAGCCGTTCTTTCCGCTTACGCACTCGGTCAGGCAGATTTGACGGAGGCACAACGCAAAGAAACTCTGCACGACATGGCGCACGAACTGACGCATCGGGGCATGAGAAAGGCGGATCAGGTCATTGTGAGTGGCGTCGGTGCGCTCGGCTTTACGGCGATGTGGGCGGCAGGTGCATTTTCATTCCTCGCTTTAATTGTTGCTGTGGTATCGCCCTCTCTCTGTAAGGGTTCCGACGACTGTAGCGGTTTCGGACTGTACTTCGGAAGCATGGCATTAATCATATTTCTGCTACTCCCTATTGCCTTTTTCTGCCTGATGGGGACATTCAATAACCGGACGGTGTTCATACGAGAAGAGATCGGGCGTTCTCTCGGCGTTATGAAAAGAGCGGAAAGCGTTCCAGCTCTGTTGGAGGCTTGCCATAACTCGGATTTTCTCTACGCAGTGGGAAGAGAAGCCCTGAGACGGACGTTGCCTTCTCTTAAATTCGAGACACATTACGGCACGTTGGGAAAGGAAGTTGTGCCGGATTTGTGCCGCCTTTTACGTTACCCCTATGATGCAGAGGGCAACGGTTCTGCGGAACGGCAACAGGTTTTGCTCAACGCACTGGCGGAAATCGGGGACAGAAGAGCGATCAAGCCCCTCGAAGTCTTCTTGAAGCATCTGTCAAAGCGTCGTGCGGTTTCTCCTCTCGTTATGCAAAGTACGGAAGCGGTACTCCAGATATTGCGGGAACGTGTCGCACGAGAAACGGAGCAGGCGACGCTTCTGCGGGGATCGGAGGCACCTGTTGTCCCGGAAACCCTATTGCGCTCCTACGAAGAAAAGGTGGATGAGCCGCAAGAGCAACTCCTGCGCCCGACGCAGAAAGACTGAGCGGTAGAGGCAGACAAGAAAAGGCGGCGGGACAAATCCGCAGTCGGCGGTTCTGTCGGTAGTCTTGAGGACAGGGAGCGCGTATTCCTCGCCCTAACAAAGCCCCTTTTCCAGATTGAACCGCCGCCTTCTTCACATAATGACATAAGAAGCCCCCTCTTTTCTCCTTATGCCTGTAGGGATGGCATAAGGAGAAAAGAGGGGGTTTTCGTCACAAACAGAGTTTTCCAGACCGAGAACAAGACTACGGGTTCAAGGTCACTTTCACGTTCTTCAAGCCCCAGCTCTCGTCACTCAAGTTCTGGTCGTTAGAACTCTTGAAGTTAAGTTTCACTGTGCCGGCACTATGAGCGAAGGTGTACTTCAGGTGGTAGACAGCATCGTAGACTTTGTTGAAGTCCCCGAACTGAAAGCCCAGTGTATTTTCTTCCGAGGCTCCGGTATGGTAAGGATGCACTCCCCCCGGATAGTTATCGGGGTAGGCTTGCTCATACCCGTAAGGATGGTTGCCCTGTGCGATTTCTGGAGTGATATTGCTAAAGGTCGTGTGCAACAAGACCGGACCGCCTTCGACATTCAGTTCCCAAAGATCGGGCCCAATAAGTGCATCTACGGCACCGTTTCCGTCCATCGAGCGAATGATGAACAGATCACCTTCGACAGTAGTGGTGGTGTGCGCCGCAAGGTTAGCGAGCGACAAACTCGCTGTTTCACCCCCGAACTGACCGAGAAAACGGGTGGAGCCACGCTGAGACGTGCCGGGAGTGACATCGGTTTTGTTGACAGACCATTCCGATCCAACGCCGTTCTCGAAGTTGCTGTTGTACGCAACCGTTGGGGTGGTTCCGCCCGGATTGCCCGTTACCGGAATAGCCGTAACCGTGAGTGTCACTGCACGAGAAATCTGTGAAGCCCCTTCTTTTGCGGTGATGACAGCACTGCCCGCTTTCACACCGTAGATCGTCGCCCGAAAACCATCCGAAACGAGAACGGCAACAGAGCCATCACTGCTTGTCCACGACCAGTTCGAGGTGGGTACTGTGACAGCGGCTCCCGTGCTACTCGATCCCAGCGCGGTAATGACAATAGTTTGCCCTACCTCGACAGTCGGGTTCGATGGCGAAACGGTGAGCGTGGTTACGCCTGGAGCTGTCGGGGTGGTGGTTCCCGGCGGAGTCGTGGTTCCCGCCCCTGGAGGTGGTTGCTTGATCGGAGGATTGCTATTATTGTTCCCGCCCCCGCCGGAACCGCCCCCACAACCCGTCAACCCAAGACACAGGACAAGGGAGGAGAATGCCCATAAAGACCCTATTTTCTTCATCTAAAATTACCCTTCGAGGTGAATGTCACCTTTTTTTACCGCTTTGATTCATACCTGACGTGCCTGGTTTACACGGCAACCTCTGCCGGGAATACCGTAGCCCCTTACGCGGAAACTTCAATCATCAGCCACCCGCTAGAAAATATTTTGCTGAAACCAGGCAAAGATACTTGGACTGAGTGAGGGGGAAAGATACAAAATGACTCTTACTCAGCAAATAACACCGTACCCCATAACAAGTACAAGATACGTGCCAACTGCCGCCACAAGCAAAAAAACTCGAGAAAAAAGTGAGTACAATAGGATTTCATGTGCTCACTACTTATATCTACGTCCCCTTTGCAAGAAACGCTCCCTTTATTTTTCACTTGATTTTCCCCTTTCCTTCGGGTACACTAACGCGGTTTGACCCCGGAAACTCAGGGCAAATCGGCGCAACGGCAAATTTCACTTTCCGTCCCTTGCGTCCATCTCACACCGACGACTGATCCGGTCAGGAGGTGCGATCGCTTTTATCCTCGGAATTTTCCGACGAGAACGGTGATTGTCCTGCCGGAATTGATGCGTCGGGAGGAGAAACCGAAAGGATACGATCTCGTTATGGCATCGCTCTCAATGAAAGAATTGCTGGAAGCCGGAGTTCACTTCGGACATCAGACTCGACGCTGGAACCCCAAAATGAAGCGCTACATCTACGGCGCACGCAACGGAATCTACATCGTTGATCTTCACCAGACCCTGAAACTATTTGACGAGGCGCAGAAGTTTGTGCAGGAAGTCGTGCAGGCGGACGGGCGAATTCTCTTTGTCGGAACCAAAAAGCAAGCGCAGGACGCCATTGCGGAAGCCGCGATTCGTTGCCGCCAGTATTACGTCAATCAGCGCTGGCTCGGTGGAATGCTCACCAACTTCCGCACGATGCGTGACCGTGTGAAGCGCCTTGTCGAACTCAACGAAATGGAAACGAACGGCGTTCTCGCTCGCCTCACGAAAAAAGAAGCCCTGCTTCTCATCGAAGAGCGCGACAAACTCGTTCGCTATCTGGGCGGTGTGCAGGAAATGACGAAACTTCCTGACTGCCTTGTGATCGTTGACCTGAAAAAAGAAAAACTCGCCGTGCAGGAAGCACGACGCCTTGATATTCCGATTGTCGCTCTTGTGGACACAAACTGTGATCCTGACGATGCCGACTACGTGATCCCCGGAAATGATGACGCAATCCGCGCCGTTAAGTTGATTGCCTCGAAAATTGCGGATGCGATTGCCGAGATCAAACAATCCGAGTGGGAAGCCGAGGAAGGCGCAGAGCCGATCCTCGATAGCGAGTTCGGGGAAGGACTTGAGAAGCCGGATGTGGACGCCGCCGATGCCGCCGAAATCATGGGACTTACCGCTACTGAAGGAGCGACAGTAGAAGCCGCCTCCACTTCAACGGAAGTAGCCCCAACGGAAATGGTCGCTCCCGTCTCCGAAATGATCTCGGAAGGTGCACCTGTTGCGGAGACCGCCCCTGAAGTGGTTCCCGTTCAAGCAGTGGCAGAGGTTACACCTGAAGTCGCACCTGTCGCTACAATGGAAGCCATTCCTGCTCCCGCAGAGTTAGTTGCTCCCGTTGCTGAAGCGCAAGCCGCCACTGAGACAGCCCCCGCCGTCGAGGAAAACCCAGCGGATACGATTGTCAAACCGGGCGAAGTAGATGAGTACTCCCGCATGGGTACAAACTAAGGGGAAACGGTAGGGGCGAAAATCGTTTCTCCCCTACCCTTCCTAAATCTATTTTTATTCTCGCAAAGGAGATTTGTTAATGGCAGAGATCACCGCCAAGATGGTCATGGAATTGCGCGAAAAGACCGGCGCCGCCATGATGTTGTGTAAAGAAGCATTGAAAGAGACAAACGCCGACTTCGAAGAGGCAACCGTCTGGATTCGTAAGAAAATGGGCGGAAAAGCCGCCGGAGCCACCGACCGCGTTGCAGGGGAAGGCATTGTCGCTATCGTTGTAGCGGATAGCCGGGACGCCGCGATTGTTGAACTTAACTCCGAAACTGATTTTGTGGCACGTAGCGAAGACTTCAAGGCACTTGCAAAGGAACTGGCGGAACACGTTCTCACTAACAAAAGCGAGAACGTGGATCACGCTCTGACTCAGCCCTCTCAGATTCAGGAAGGCTTTCTCTTGCAGGATCGCGTGAATGATGTTTACTCGAAGTTGCGTGAGAAGATGGTGTTCAAGCGTTTTGACGTGATGCAGTCGGACGAAAACGGTGTTGTTGCCGGGTATGTTCATGTCCCTGCAAACGACAAAATTGGGGTACTTGTGGAACTCGGAGCGAAAACACCCGAAGACGCAAAGTCCGAAGGGATGCAAAATCTGGCGCGTGAACTTGCGATGCAGATTGCTGCAACAAAGCCGAAATACCAGTCCCGCGAAGAAGTCCCCGAGAAAACGCTGGCGCAAGAGCGAGACATTGCCCGTAGCACCGCCCTCTCCGAAGGCAAGCCAGAAGCCGCAGTCGAAAAAATCGTCGAGGGGCGCGTCCGTAAATTCTACGAAGAAGCGGTTTTGCTCGATCAAGCATGGCTTCGCGAGCAGAAAAAATCGGTTTCTCAAGTTCTCACCGAACACGGAGCCACTCTGCGCCGCTTTGTCCGCTACAATGTGGGCGAAGAAGTAAAGGGCGTCGAGACTTCGGGCGGAATTAAGGAGAGCGCGGAATAATGGCGACTTCGGAAGCAGACCTACAGTCCAATCCGGCGGGCACCTCCATTGCTGTGCAAAATTCGGCGTCGGTGCAGGGGGAAGTTTCCTCTGTATCCGACGCCGTTCCACATCTCCGCTGGAAACGCATTTTACTCAAACTCTCAGGAGAAGCCTTTGCCGCCGAACATGGCGAAGCGGCAATCGCAAACCGTGAAGGGCAGACTGCCCCGCAAATCGGACTGAACTATCCGACGATTCGTGCGATAGCCGGAGAAGTTGCTTCGGCGCACCGCGCCGGGGCGGAAATCGCCGTCGTGATTGGAGCGGGCAACATCGTGCGTGGAGAACGCGCCGCCGCTTCGGGAATGGAACGCGCCGCCGCCGACTATATGGGGATGCTCGGAACCGTGATCAATGCGATGGCGTTACAGGACGCCCTTGAAAAACTCGGCGTGCAAACCCGCGTGATGAGCGCCATTTCGATGGCGGAGGTTGCCGAGCCATTTATTCGTCGCCGTGCGATTCGTCACATGGAAAAGGGGCGCGTCGTGGTGCTGGCAGGCGGAACCGGAAACCCGTTTTTCACCACCGATACCGCTTCCGCGCTCCGTGCAAAAGAGATTCGTGCCGATGCCGTCCTGAAAGCCACGAATATAGATGGCATTTACAACAAAGACCCGCGCAAACATCCCGATGCCGTGCGGTATACTCATGTGAACTACGATACTTGCATCAGCGACAATTTGCGTGTGATGGATCAGACCGCCTTCACCTTCTGCAAAGAGTACGACATTCCGATTATCGTTTTCGACATCGCAAACGAGGGCAACATCCGCCGCGTGGTCGAGGGCGAAGAAATCGGAACGCTGGTGAGCAGTAATATTTAGAGAAAGTGTTAAGGGTTGAGTGTCAAGTGTTGAGATAAAGAGAGAACCTTTGTAGAGCGGAAATTGCGGCGCAGGAATGAATTTTGCTCTAAATGAAAACTATTTTTGCCCATTGCAAAGAGTGTCTTGAGAAAATGGAGTGGGAGCGTTTGCGGCAACACGTATAACGCAGGAATGAATTCCGCGCTCGGAGGCGTACCGCCCCGTGTCCTTCGGACACACCATTTGTCAGTGTTCGCTCCTAACAATAAAGTCTCTGTCTCAACACTTGATACTCAACACTTAACAATCCCCAGTCAGGACCAAAACCATGATTCCCGAACTACTAAAAGATACCGAAGAGAAAATGAAAAAGGCGATTGAGGCGACTCGGCATGAGTACTCCCTCGTTCGCACCGGACGTGCTCACCCCGGAATTCTGGAACACGTTAAGGTGGAGGCTTACGGGCAGGTCGTTGCGCTCAATCAGGTGGCGGCGGTCTCGATTCCGGAGTCGCGTCAACTGCTGATTACGCCTTATGATCGCACCGTGATCGGAGCGATTGAAAAAGCGATCCTCAAATCCGATGTAGGCATGACCCCGAACAGCGACGGCAACAGCATTCGCCTCAACATTCCCGCCCTCACCGAGCAACGCCGCAAAGACCTGATCAAACAGGTTCAGCAAAAGGCGGAAGCGGGGCGCGTTTCCCTTCGCAACTACCGACAGGAAGCAATCAAAAAACTCCAACTGGCAAAAAAAGACAAGGAAAGTCCGCTCTCCGAGAACGAGGAAAAACGCACCTCCGAACAAGTCCAGAAACTCGTGGACAAGTACATTGTCGAGATTGACAACCTCACCAAAACCAAAGAAACGGAATTGCTGGAAGTCTGAAAATGTGTTGAGCTGTACATTTGACACCTTACGCAGAATCAGTGTCGTGCATCAGTCTTGTTCCTCCCTCTTATGCAAGGGGGAGGTTGGGAGGGGGTTAATCCTGCGGGACTTAACCAATCCTAGCCCCAGGAATAAATTTCCGGTCTCAGTAGCACCAGTGCTGTGTGTCCTCCGGATACGGAGAACGAAAAAAGTTTTGTACAATCCTTGATAAAGGGTAGAGACTCGTCTAGAATTTTCACACTCAACACTCACTTATGCTTTTTCCTCCTCGTACAAAACTGAAAATTAAGGATACGCCGCTTGATTCGGCGAGGTTGCCTGTTCATGTCGCAATCATTATGGACGGCAACGGACGCTGGGCAAATGCGAAAGGCTTGTCACGCCTTCATGGACACGATCAGGGGTACAGAACGCTCAAGGATACGGTTTATGCGGCTGACGATCTTGGCTTGAAGTTTTTGACGGTTTACGGGTTTTCTTCGGAGAACTGGCGGCGGTCTCAGGAGGAGGTCGGGGGGTTGATGGACTTGATGCTTCGCGCCATGAAAGCGGAGATCGAAGAACTCATCTATAACGAGATCAAAGTGCGGGTGATCGGGCGAATGCACGAATTGCCTGATGCTCTCCGAGAAGAGTACGAGAGTGCAATGCGCCGCACCGAGCATTTCACCGGATTGACCTTTACGCTGGCGATCAATTATGGAGGACGTGCCGAAACCGTAGACGCCATCCGTGCGATTGCCGACAAGATCAAAAGGGGCGAACTCGACCCCTCGCAGATTGATGAAGCCACCGTTTCACAGCACCTCTATGCGCCCGATATCCCCGATCCCGACCTTCTCATTCGGACTGCGGGTGAGTTACGCCTCTCCAATTTTTTGCTGTGGGAAACGGCTTACAGCGAAATCTACGTGACCCCCGCCCCCTGGCCCGCCTTCGACCAGTCCGAATTTATTGCGTCTCTAATGGATTATGCAAAGCGTATCCGCAAGTTCGGAGCGGTCATCGAACTAAACCCCGAAACCTGATCGCCCCTGAGTCCGTTTCCTCGATAAAGGAGAACGTGATGCTCGAATACACCGAAGAAACAAAAGAAGTTGCTGTCCTACTTGCGCCTACTCCTTCAGAGAAGTCTGAGATGAGTGAAGCGGAGTGGCAGAGCCTTGTCAAAAAGGTGACGCAGGAAGCGAAATCTCTCAAGAAGACGAGTCGAAAAGCGGGATGGGCTATTGGAGCAAAAGTCTTTCCTCTTTATCTGGTCATTATGTTTGTTCTAGAATTTTTCATGCTCACTCTGCTTCCCGATTCAATCACAAAGGTTTGGATACCACGAACTCTATCGTTCATACTTCTCTTTTTCTGGCTTGGCGGCTTTGCTCTCTGGTCTAAGCGAATCAAATCACTTAAAGCGGAAGCAGTGACAGAACTAATCTCCACCGGGAACATCCATGCGATC
>JACMPS010000149.1 GCA_014377395.1 Chthonomonadaceae bacterium | reverse complement strand
CTATGCGGAGATAATCCAGTGGGAGTCCGGAGGTTAAAACCTCCGGCTACAAAGGCGCGAAGTCCATCTGCGTGGACTCAATGCAAAGGCGTTGATTTCTAAGTCAATTTTCACTTATGAGCGTATTAAAGTCACTGTCTTTGTAGACCAGCAAAAAAGTGATCACGCTATAGTCATGTCCGCGATTGGATGAACTCGGAACGGCGAAGCCGCCCTCGGCGAATTTATTCCGCCGCATCCACAAACACTCCGACTTTCCTTTCGCCAAGTTCACTTCCTCAAAAGTCTCTCAGAGCAATCGCCTCTTCTCAATTTGTTCCTGCAACGTCGTGAGGTCTCCTGCTTCGAGGGCTTCGCGTAAGCCCTTCAGGGAAGTCTCGAAGTCGGTGAGGGTGTTGAGCAGAGCGTCACGGTTTGCGAGAAGGATACCCGCCCACAACTCCGGTTCGGCATGAGCGATGCGGGTGAAATCGCGAAAACTGGAACCCGCCAGTCTCCAGAGCGTTTCGGAGGGCAATCCTTTTTGTGCGGAACCTGCAAAGGCATAAGCGAGAACATGAGGGAGGTGGCTGACCGTTGCAATGGTTTTGTCGTGAAGCGTCGAGTCGAGGAAAACAGGCGTTGCACTGAGAGCCGCAACAAATTCTGCAAGGCGTTGAGCGTAAGGATCAGTGCTGGCATCAAACTCGGTTTCGCGCACGATTGCCCAGGGCTTTCCTCTGAACAAGTCTTCGGTAGAGGCTTGGACGCCGCTCTTTTCGGAACCCGCCATCGGATGTCCCCCCACAAAACGCTCTCCAAAAACCTCTTTGCCCTTCTGCACGATCTCGCTTTTTACCGATCCAACATCCGTGATCAATGCTCCGGGAGGCGCAAGCGAAAGCAAGACGGGCAGCAGCGAAACCGTGACTGAAACCGGAGTCGCCAGCAAAATTAAGTCTGCCTCACGCACTCCCTCTTCCAGCGATTGCGTCCCAAAATCAATGACGCCACGCTCAAGAGCGAGCGCAAGTGCCTGTGCGTCAGGGTCAATTCCGATGATGCGCTCAACAATCCCGCGCTTTTTCGCCGCAAGCCCCACCGAACCACCGATCAAACCCACCCCGACAATCGCCATTGTATCGAAGAGAGGGAGTGAAGAATTAAGAGAATGAGTGAGTGGGTCGAAAGAATTCATAAGTATCGTTTGTCGTTTCCGGCGGCTCTATCGGTAGTCCTCTGAGAGACTTTTTTCCTCTCTTCTCCTCCTTTAATTTTCCCGCATTTTGCCTTTTAATCTGTGGACAAAACTCTCCGTCAGGGCCAGGGGAAGGAAGGCGTTGGAGTGCGGTAGAAAATAGAGGGGATTGTCCAGAAAATTGCCATTGTAAACTCGCCCAGCACCATTCCGAGGAAAAACGGACGCGCTTTTGCAAACAGTTTCATGCCGCCGTAGCGCAGGATAATGATCTTGAGAAACCACGCCGCAAAGCAAGCAAACCAGAAAACCGTCATTGTCCAGGTGCCACAAAGCGCGTACCCCAACGGGTGCAAGGGAAACCACACAAAGCGGGTACGGGCAATCGTGATGCCAACCGTGACAATGATTCCGATCATAAAATTCAGGCTTGCGTAAAAAGGAAGCGGAGGGCGCGAACGGTTGATCGAAGTTGCGGAGTCATTAAATGCCCACACCGGATTCATCTGATAAACGTAAGAATAGAGTTGAACCGCCCCGAACTTATAAGGCAGGTAGACGTGCATAAATCCGGAGACAAGCAGGGCAACCCCGATCCCCACCCCGAAAACCGCCAGCAACGACTTGCGCCGAACTTTCACGCCGTCCGCCGCCTTCATCGCATCGAGAAAGCCCGTGAGAATCAAGCCGCGTTGATCTCGCATCCAGACTGCATCGAGAAACGCCAGCCCCGTGTTATTCGCCGGACTGAGGTTTCGGACATCGCCCACCATACGATAAAGATCAATCGGGCGAAACGAGGTTTCCGTCATCAACATTCCCGATTCGCTTGTACTACGCGCCATCACCAGCGCGATTACAAACAGCAGAATGGACAACTCGAAAAGGGCTAGCCAGTACGACATTCCTAACAGCGACATCCACGCCGAGGACAGCAAAAGACAGGCAAACAGCCCCCAGAACGCGGAGCGATAGGACAGCAGTTCGTCGCCATCGTTCGCCATAGCCTGTCCCTTCCGTCCCCCGATTGCCGCCCTCCAAACCCGCTTGAGGTGCGGTCGCGCCGTGTACATCATGTACCCAACCAACACGAAATAGCACCCGATAATCTGATAGCCGATAAATTGTTTGACGCCATACATCGGCATGACTTCGGGTTCGTAGGAAAGGTTGATCGCCGTCACGGTCTGAAAAATGTTGATGAAGTAGAAAAACCAGAGCGAAAAAAGCAGGTCTGTCGGCAACAGATAAAAAAAGCCAATCGCCGCAAACGAGACGTAAATTGCGGTGTAGTCGAGTCCGTTCCAGGGTCTTGCCGTGAAGTAGGGATTAAGGGGAATCGCCGTTGGAATTTCGGGGAAGTTGGGGTACCACTGATGCAAACCGTTTAATCCAAACACAAACGCCGGAACCGCAAAGCCGAGCCAGGTCAACGGATTCCGCATAAATCCTTCCTGAATTTGTCCGCGCATCCCGACCGTCTCGCCTTTGATCATTTCTAGAGGCAACTGTACAAGCGGGAAACTGAGTTTTTCATTGTCTACCCACTGTCTTCGGAGAATGACCGCAAGGCACAAAAATGCCCCGAACATCAACGCCACGAAAATGCCCCACATCGTCAGCGGAAGAATCCACATCTGCCAGGGGAGGGGTTCACCGAAGCGCAGTGCCTCATAAAAGCGGAGGGCAACGTTCTGTTTGGGGTCTCCGGTGGGATCAAAGGGAACTGCCCATTTCGGAATGTGCGAGAAGAATAGTCCGCGCCAGTTGTTTTCCGGGGTTGCGTAGTAGTTGGGGACAATCAAAAGCGGAATGAGTTTTTGCAAAAGTCCGCGTGAGGAGATCATCGCCGCCATAAGCATCATCACGTAAATCGTGAAAAGTTCGTGAGTGCGTAATTTCAGGTTTTTCGAGAATTTGCCGAGAATACCCTGTACTCCGAGTAACAGCGTGAGCATTCCTACAACGACGGGCGGCAACTGCAAAAAGCCGATCTGAATATTTTTGACGACCAACTCCGCAAAGCAGGTGACAACGCAAGTGACCGCCACGCATAAAATCCCGACGACCAGTGCGCGAGGGGTGAGCGCGGGAACGGTCTCGGAAATACGCGCGGGCGCGGGGGCTTCGGTTGTCTGCTCTTTCTTTAACGGAATCGCCATCGGAACTCCTTCTTTATAGTCCACAGATTAACACCGAATATAGGGATTAAAATGCAGAAAAACAGAATTCATTACCCACTGCGTTAGAGACACAGAGGCACAGAGAAATACAAGGCGTTGAAAGTAAGTGTTAATAAAAATTCAGAGGCAACCTGTTCTCTCCCATAATTTATTCCTCTTTTTTCCTCTGCATTTTTTCTTGTAATCTGTGTTCATCGGTGTTAATCTGTGGATAAAACTCTTCTATTCCAGCATAGAAAATCGGTTGCTGAGGGAGTTGTCCGCGCTTACGTCCTGCTGAAACTTCTGTGCGTATTGCAGGTGACGTTTCGCTTCGGCGTGATCGGGGTCACGCCCCAGCACTTTCCGAAACTGGAAGACCGCCTGCGTGTAGTCCTTGTCGCCATAATACTCCATACCGAGCGCAAATTCCTGCGCGGTACGGGCGTGCTCCAGTCTGGTGGCGCGTTCAGCGGTGGGTTCGACGGATTGCGCCCGCTCCAGTTCGGTAACACCTCGCTCGGTTTCGCCCTTCTGGAGAAACGCTTCGGCTCTCGCGTCAAAGGCAAGGGCTTTTTGAGTGAGAACGGAAATTAGTCTTTCGCGGAGGGGGAAATTGTACGGATCAAGTTCAATCGCTTCTTTGAGAAAACTTTCCGGTTCTGAGGTCGTGTCCTCGTCGGCAATAGCGATGAGTTGCGTGACCCGTACCTGAATGACCTCTGTTCGCAACCGGCAAAGGGCTTCGTCATGCGGCGCGACAAGAAGGGCTTCGCGAAGTTGCAAAATTGCTTTCAGAGTATCTTCTGCATCCAGTGCCTGACGAATCTCCACACTATAGCGAGTGAGCAAATCTTCACGCATCTTAAAGGCACGGCGAGCAATTTCCAGATTAGTTTGTAAATATTTTGTCTGTGCTTCAAGCACCATGTAGGCAGTTGAGTCTTTTCCCTGTGCTGAAAAGACATCTACCATCGCTAATTCTTTCTCGCGAGAGTCGGCAGGATGACTCATAAAATCGCTAAGTCCATTGTTCGCTGATGACACAACCTCAAAGAGGGTAGTGGTTCCGTCTCTTCCCGAAACCACAAGATACCCGCCGCTCGGGGAAAGAGCAACCCGCGCTATCGGCTTTTCGAAGAGATGTTCCCACCCGATACGCCCCTCCGTAATCAGCACAAGACGCGAACGCTCTTGAGTTTCACCCTCCACAGGTAACAACGAAACTACCCCGGCAGTGAGGGTGCCGTCTCCATTAATCGCAACCGATGTTACGGGGCGATCCAGTTCCAATGACCAACTTTTGCCGCCATTCTCCCTGATCACACCAACCGCGCCCTTTTGCGTGCCGTAAGCCACCTTAAATCCGTTTTCAGAGGAGGCGAGGGCGGAAATCTGTTTCTCTTCCACCTCGAATGTCCATGCTTCGCGCATTTTCGAGGAGAGGGAAATCACCCTTCCCGTGTCGGTTCCGTAGGCAGCGTAAAGCCCGTCACCGGAAATAGTAACTGCCGTGACCGTTGCGGCGTCCACGTCTTTTGTCCACGCAAGATGCCCATTAATTTCACCAAAGGCAATGGCGTGACTGCCTCCCGCCATATCGGAAAAGCCGCAAATGAGTGCTTTTCCGTTTCCGCTCAGGGCGGCGTCACTGAAAAGAATTCGCTTATCATGCAGAAATCGCTCTTTTTTGCCATCGTGGAAAAGATAAAGATCGTCCGCCGTCAACCCCAGAAACGAGTCGGCACGAGAGGTTACATCGAGTTTCAGCAGGGTTTCCACCGAAAACCCGACTTTTGCCTCGACACTTTCATCGGGCAGAACGTAAGAGAGATCGAACGTGCGGGCTTCAAGAGGACGAGGCAAGGCTCGTGCCACCATGCCTTCATTTGTGACGGCATAGGGCGCGACGGCGTAGGAGCCACGTACCCGCTTTTCCCAGATTAAATTAACGGTTCTGATGTTCATAGTGAGAGTTCATCCACAGATTGACACAGATTAACACAGATTAAAATGCAAAAAGAAAATTAGAATCTCACTTTTCAATCCGAACTGGAAATCTGTGGGTCATCGTGAGGCTTTATTCCCAGGCAAGGCGGACAACACGGTGATTGCCCGTGTCGGAGACGTAAATGTCACCATTAGAGGAAAGGGCAACTCCATAGGGGCGGGAGAGATTGCCCTGTTTGGTGGAAAGTCGGTCAAACGTCGCTATTGAGTTTGCCCGCAAATCGAAAACGTGAAGGCGGTCAGCGTCGGTTTCAGCGATGTAGATACGCCCGAAGCCGTCTACCGCGATTTGTCCGGGATTACGCAGTTTGCGGTTATCGGCAATCCCGCCGAGCCGCTTTCCTGAATAAGAATAGCGCAACACGTTCATTAAAACCGAATCGGTAATGTGGACATTGCCAAACGCATCACAGGCAAGCGAGGTCGGACGGTGAAGCCCTGCGTTTTTGTCCATGCCGCCAATAAACTGCCCCGTTTTCGTGTTGAGACGTAGCACACGCTGATTCCCGCTGTCGGCGATCCAGAGCATCCCTTCCGGGTCAAAGGCAACTCCGCTTGGACGACTGAAACCACCCATCACGCCCACATACTGCCCGGTGTAGCGAAAACATTGTATGCGTTGGTTGCCCTGCTCCGCCACGAAAACCGATTGCCCATCGGGATCAATGGCTACGTCCATCGGACCCCACATTTCGCCGTTCGCATTGCCCGGTTTCGAGCCGAACACAAACACGTCCCCGGTAGGCATGATTCGCTGAATTCGGTGATTGTTGGAGTCTGCGACGTAAAGAGAACCGTGAAGATCAACGCCGATCCCCGTAGGTGCATTAAATTCGCCAACGCCCGTTCCCATCTCCCCAATAATTTCGACGGCTTTCAGACGTTGCGCCCTCCACCCGGCTTCGGGCAGGGGAGGAACCCCCTCCTCTTCGGTAGAAAGAGGAGGGGGTTTCACGGCAGGAACCGCG
>JACMPS010000148.1 GCA_014377395.1 Chthonomonadaceae bacterium | reverse complement strand
CCCGGTCGTTTGTGATAAAAAGATTGCATTGATTGATCAAGGCGGTTGCGGCATGAATCGCGTCCGGTGTTTTCAATCCTGAGATTGTCGCTCGCAGATGGGCGGCTTCCCGCAGAACGTCCTTTGTGATCGGCAGAAGTGAGTTGTTCGAACGCTTCCAGAGCGATTCACGCACCTCTCTTTGATACTGATCCTGTGTGCGAAAAGGAACTACCAATGTCTCCAGTAGGGTGAGTTCGCTACTGAAAACGGTGACGCTACCCTGTTGAGAGGCTTGCCATAAAGGAGCGCAGAGGGGTGCATAGACGGGATGCCAATCAACGGTGTAAAGAACAATGTTGGCATCCACATAAATGTCCGAATTAAAAGGCAGAATTAGTCGCCCCATGCGTCTTTTTCCTCTTGTATTTCCCGCTCGATACGCACCCAGTCTTCGGCAGTGAGCGTTGAGGGCGGAAGCGACTGCAACCAGTCCCATACGCCAACGAGTTCCTCCTTTGAAGAAGAGAGAGGCTCTTCCTGACGCAAGACAATGAGTTCCACCTCTTCGCCCTCGTCAAGTTCCGGCACAGTCACTTCGATTCGTTTGCCGGATAAGGTTCTAGTTTTCAGTCTCAGTGCGGTTCGTGTGATCATTGGTTCTCCTCACGAGAACAGAGACGGCAGGGAAAGGAAAACGTTTTCTCCTTTCCTGTGCCTTTTTCGTTTTCTAAAGTGTAGCGGACGCCCAGGCTTTTGCGTTCGCGGATTTTTCGACGGCATCCAGCACGATTTGGTTACGATATCCATCGTAAAAACTTGGCGTAAACTCGGTTCCTTTGCCCACTGCCTCCAGAAAATCCTTGACCATATTGATAAAGGTATGCTCATAGCCGATGATGTGCGCGACGGGCCAATAAGCACTCATGTACGGCATTTCCGCCTCAGTCGCCTGCACAAGATGAAAGCCCTGCAAGCCCGCAGGGTCATCGGTGACATAGACTTCCAGTTCGTTCATACGCTCCTGATTGTACACGATTGAGCCTTTTTCGCCGTTGATTTCCCACCGATTGTAGTTTTTGCGTCCCGGTGCAAGGCGGGTTGCCTCAAAGGTTCCTGTGGCTCCGTTCTCGAATCGCGCCAGAAACGAAGTCACGTCGTCTACGGTGACTTCGCCCATTTCGTCCGAACTCTTAAAGCCCGTCAGCCCTCCATCGGTATCGGCAAGAAGCGGACGCTTTTTGATAAAGGTTTCGGAGAGACCGCAAACTTCACTGAATTCTGTTCCCATCACAAATCGGGCGGTATCAATAAGGTGCGCGTTCAAGTCGCCATGTGACCCTGACCCGGCGATATTTTTGTCAAGACGCCAGACAAGCGGCACAGACGGATCAACAATCCAATCCTGCAAATAGACGCCCCGAAAGTGTCGGATGGCACCGAGTTTGCCGGAGGAAACCATCTGCTGAGCAAGCGCAATAGCCGGAGCGAAACGGTAGTTGTGGCAAATCCCGTTGACCAGCCCCTTGCCTTTTGCGAGTTCGTAGGAGGCTTTTGCGTCCTCAACGGAGATAGCAAGCGGCTTTTCGCAAAGGACGTGCTTTCCCGCCGCAATCGCCTTTTGTGTAATCAGGGCATGGGTGTCGTTGGGAGTCCCGATATCAATGATATCAATGTCATCACGGGCAATGACCTCTTCCCAATCAGTCGCGTATTCCTGCCAGCCGAACTTTTCCGCTGCCGCTTTTACCTTTTCTTCGTTGCGACCCACGAGGACTTTCATCACGGGTTCTACCTCAAGATCGAAAAACCGACCCACCTGACGATAGGCGTTTGAGTGCGCCTTCCCCATAAATTGATACCCGATGAGTGCGATATTGACTTGCCTCTTTGCCAAAACGAGACCCTCCTTAAATGTTAAGTGTGCAACCCCTCATTCGACAAATCGCCCCAGGATTCCTGCGAAACAGGGAGAAGATAGCGTTCTTCTTAAAAAAGCAAAGCCCCATTCCTGCTCAGGAATCGGACTTTGCTCTTTGCAACAAGCACCGACAAATCAATTCGGAATGACAAAAGCGATCCCTCAATCTAATCCTCTATTTTTGCTTTGCAAAGCGAGACTGTGTCAGGAGTTGCATGAGTGGGGTGTTCCCTTCCCTCTGAGCAAGGCTGATTGCTGAAACGTTTTGTTCGACTTGAAGCCCCTTTCTCCTGCGGGGGTCAGGCGAAGCAAGATATTCCAAATAATCGGTTCTGGAGATCCTTATTGCACCTGAATCAGTACCAAACTTTGCTTTTAGAGTGCCACCATAAATTGAGGCATAGTAATAAAGTGTTGTCGTCTGTGCTGGATCTGCGCCGTACTCTAGTAAGAGACGACACATTCCCATCTTCTTCGTATTTACAGCAAAGAGGAGGGGCGTCATCCCTGTTTCTTCAGTGGAGTTGACAGCGGCTTTGTAGTCGAGCAACTTCTGCACAAGTGCCCTATCTTTAAGACTAATGGCGGTGATGAGTAGCGAGGGACTTACCTTCGCTCCCGCTACAAGCAAAGCATCTAGGATGTCTCCCTGTCCTGGATAAATCGCGGTCGAAAGTGCCGAGGCATTATTCGGGTCTGCACCATGAGCAATGAGCGTCCTAACGAGTTTTAGATCGTCCTGTCCAACCGCATAGAGCAATGCCTTCGGTGAGTTTTTCGCAGATGCTCCGTGATCGAAGAGCCACTTGATCGCAGTAGCTTGACGATACTCGATTGCGGCTTCCAAAGGAGTGAGGCTAAGTCCGATTGTGTTTGGGACCTTAAAGCCTTGATTCATGTTCTGACCAGGCGTAACGCATCTTTCCAGCGTTTCGAGATCGCTCAATCGTGCTGCAAGCAAAAAAGCCGCATCACGGTCTTTTTCAGCCCTGAAATGAGCGGATTGAGAGATCAGTGCTATGCCAATGGCTCTCTGACTGGGATCATCGCAAAGTGTAGTGCTAAAAGAACCAGCGAATATTTCCAGAGCCGTTACGTCCTCAATGGTAACTGTCGGATCCGCCCCCCGTAAAATCAAAGATTGACACTGAGACACATTGTTGCCT
>JACMPS010000147.1 GCA_014377395.1 Chthonomonadaceae bacterium | reverse complement strand
TTATAAAAGGGGACGCTGTAAGATTCCATCGCTTTTTGTTCGTAGTCATTTGCCTCCACGTCCCAGATGAGTTCGCGACTGTCATTCCCCCCAAAATCTTGTTTGAGCAAGAAGAATTTAGGTTGTGCCAGCACATAACCTCGCAAAAATTCCCCGGCAGCATTGGTGCTGATGCCCCTGAATTTTCCCTCCGAAACGATTGAATTGCGGAGTGACCAGGGAAACAAACAGAGCAAATAAACACCGAGACAAGCCCCGGTAGCGACAAAGAGTTTGCTCCCTTCCGTTTTGCGGAATTTTAGAAAAAGGCAGATGCAGAAGACAAAAGGATACGGCAATCCCATCGGCTTGGTCAGAGTGGAAGCGGCACAAACAAGTGCGAAAAGAACGGCTTGCGCCATGCCGGGACGCCGCCAGAAGCGGAGACCTGTCCACGCCATCAGTGCGATCAGCAAACCCATCAGGGTTTCAACTTCGGTGGAACTGACGTAGCGGAGCGTCTGAGGTAAAAGCGGCGTGAGTACCCCGGCAATTCTTCCGGTGCGCTCATTGAAAAGTTCGCGCCCGATTGCCCACACGACAACCCCGGTTGCACCGACCATCAAACACTGAACGAAAAAAACGGGGCGATAAATTTCTGCGCCCTCGCCGGAAACGCCGAAGATCGTGAGGAGAAGTGCTACCAATCCCGGATAAAGGGGAGCGCGGCGCATCGTTAAGCCCGATCCAAGACTGAATCCTTCCCCAGACGCTAACCGACGCCCCAACCCCCCAAACCCGTTGACATCGTAGGCGACCGCAACCGCGTTTTGCCGACCATAGAGGACAAACACAAACACGAAAGCGACTGCAAAGCCAAACAAGAACAGAAATAATGCTGTTTTGCGCGAGGGTGAGGGGAGGTTCTCTTCGGAAACTGAGGTCAAAGCGTCTCTCCCCTACCTGCGTACAAGTTTACGTGCCAATCGTTCTACAATCGAGACTTCTTCAACTTCAAGGAGCAGGGAAAACCCAACGTAAGCAAGACCACTCAAGGTAAGACAGACCAGAAGCGTGATCCCCGCACTTGCACGAGGTGCAAGTGCAAAATGACGCAGAAGCAATGCCATTATTTGCCGCAAGAGGAAACAAACTCCTGCGGCGGAGGCGGAGGCAAGCACCATCTTGAGTAGGGCGGGGAGAAGAAGCGTCCCGTCCAATCCCTTGAGGCGTTTCCGCAACAAAATGACGAGACCGCTCATGTGGAGCAGTGCCGCAATCGTGGTGGTGAGGGCAAGCCCCGCCGTCGCCAGCGCTCTGTTTTCCGTTCCGGTAATTGAGAGCGAAACCCAGTTAAGCGGAATAAAAATAAAGGTCACAATGGTTCCGACGATCACCGGTACTTTCGTTTCTTCAAGTGCATAAAAGGCGCGAGAAAGAATCGAATGTGCCGACCACGCAAAAATGCCCGCCGCAAAAGGACAGAGAACAATCGCCGTCATTTCCGAGTTTTCCTGAGTGAATTTGCCGGATTGTAGCAAAAATTGCACAATGGGAAGCGCAAGAACAATCATTATCATCGAAGAGGGAAGGGTGAGGAAAAGGATCGAGCGCAGGCTGTAAACCACGCTTTTTCGCATTTCGACCATTTCGCCACGAGCGGCGTGAGCCGCCATCACGGGAAGGCTTGCAATTGAAATCGCCTGAGCAAAAACACCAAGCGGGATCTGAAACAGCACGTTTGCGTTCATCAAAGCCGACTGTGCTCCCTCCCCGATTTTCGAGGCGAACACGCGCCCGATAATCGTGGAAACCTGCGGAAGCGCAAGACCGAGAATGACGGGAAGCATCAGTTTCCAGACGGACTTGACTCCCTCGTGATGCCAGTATTTACGCATCGCTCCGGGCAAAAAGTAGCCCCCGGAACGCCGCACGAGCACCCACTGCAAAAGCAGGTTTCCAATGACGGCACCCCCCGCTGCCCCCCAACAAAGCCCTGCAATTCCGTAGCGATTTGTGAGAAATAAAGCTCCGAAAATAATGCCGAGATTGTAGATTGCGGGCCCAAAGGCTTGCCCTGCGTTCAGATTTCGGGCGGTGAGCGTTGCCATCATCAAGCCACCGAGAAAAAAGCAAATTTGTGCGGGTAAAAGGATTCGCGTGAGTGCGACGGTGGCAATGATTTTGTCGGGAGTATAACCAGGATTACACTTTTCAACAAGAAAAGGAAGGAAAATTTCACCAAGGATGATGAAAAATCCGATCACTAGGGTCATCGTGGAAGCCACGACACTGAAAATGCGCCAAGCATCTTTTTCTTTTCCCAGAGCGAGGTATCGGGTAAAAACGGGGGTGAATGCACCGGAAAAGACACCGCCCGCCAGCAGAAAAAAGAGCAGATCGGGGACAATGAACGCCGCATTGTAAACATCGGTATCGAAGCCCTGCCCGAACTTGTGAGCAATAATACTGTTCCTGACAAGACCGAGAAGGCGGCTAAGCAAGATTCCCGCCATGAGAAAAATGGAAGCCTTCGCCACCCGTTTTCTTCCCGAATCGGCGGGGGGTAGGGTGGTTGCTCTTTCCGGCGTTGTCAGGGCGGGTTCATCAGAATCGGAGGGCATAGTACTTCCATTATACCGCAGGTTATAAGAGGTACAAGAATAACCTGCGAATGTAGTTTATATTCCGCATTTTTGTCTGAGTTCATTGGTAGAGTGAAGGGAAGGCGGATGCCCCAAAACAACCCTTACCAAATTTCTGCATTGGAGTGCGTCAGGAGACCCCTTTATGCCCACCTCTCAACCCTGCGATTCCCGCCGACCACGCGGGTTTACGCTGATCGAATTGCTCATTATAATCGCTATTGTCGCCATTCTTGCCGCGATTTTGTTTCCCGTTTTCGCTCAGGCTCGCTCAAAAGCAAGGCAAGCCACCTGCCAGAGCAATGTCCGACAAATCGGCATGGCTCTCACGATGTATATGCAGGATTATGACGAAAACTACGCTCTGTATCAAAGTGTTACGAAGTGTCCCTGGCCTACCATTTGTGGTACGGGTCAAGTAACGGTCAGTTACTTCTATATGCTTCAGCCTTACTCGAAAAGTAACCTCTATTCGCAGTGTCCCGACGCCAAGAAAGCCACAACGAGTAGTCTTAGTCAGAGGCTTTTTGCCGAAGGACGAATCGGGTACGGAATGGCTTACCCCGTTCCCGGTGAGATTGGATTTTCCAATCAATCTAAAATGGAGGCTCCTTCTTCGCATATTCTCTGTGCGGATGCTGTTCCCGATGGCTCGGTCTCAAAAGGGCTGAATGACACTCAGGGGGCGCACATGGCGCACATCACTTCCCCTTTTAATCTGTTGGACTACGGACTGACAGGCACGGCAACCGCCTTTCATCAGCGACCTGAAGCAAGACACACGGCGAAAGTCAACACGCTTTACGGGGACGGACACGTCAAATCCGTACATTTTGAGACGGTTTATCCTCTTGCGGAAAGCATTTGCAAAGCGGGAGACGGGCAGGAATGTTCCCGTCGCACCATTCGTGCCACCGAAAACCCGACGCTCTGGGAAGCATGGAAGTAGTCTTAAAATAAATAAGTAATTTGACAGGGTTGGCACGAAATTTGCACAATTGTTAACTGCAAACCCGTTAAAAGCATCAGTTTGCCGGGGGAGAACATCAAAGTAGTCGTTTTCCTCCTCTCACCACAGTTTGAATTCAGAAGAACCCAAAACCGATGAAAATTTTCTCACGCAGTCTGCTGTACGGACTCCCTTTTCTTGCACTGGTAGGAGGCACTGCCAATGCTCAGGTTAAATTGCAATTGCTCGCCGACCTCGACCTGACACCGACCTCCACTCCTGGCACAACTTACATCGGCAACAATCCGAGTGCGCTTGCCTGAAACGGTTCTGTTGCCTGGGTAGGCAGCTACAACAATGGTGCCGCAGGGCTGAATACTGTAATCGTCCGCATTGACGGTTTATTCACCGCCACCCCTACGTTCGGCACGGCGTTCGGTACACTCGCAACCCCGGCAGGTCGTGGGATGACCGGGCTTGCGATTTTCAACAATCGTCTTGCGGCTGGCTATGATCCTGGCACCGGCTCCGGGGACTCCGTGCGTCTTTTCGATGCGACAACAGGAACACAAATCTGGCGTATCGGTGATGCAACCGCCGGAAACGACAGTTCACGACGCGGGATGGGCGGAGTTGCGTTTGACCCCGGTTTCAACGGTGCTAATGCTACCCTGCCTGATGTAGCCTACCTTTCTCCCGGCTCCGGGCGGCGGCATCGCCTGAATCAAGTGACTGGAATGTACGTGAACGGTCAAAATGTAGGAGCGATCATCAACTTCCCTACGGTCAGCACGACGTGGCGACACACGGCGTTCGACCCGGCAACGGGTGATCTTTACACCCGCGAGTCGAATCGAGTAGGTAAAGCCGTGCGTACTGGCGACAACAGTTTTGCAGGGTCTTCCTCCAGCGTACTCGTTCCACTTACGGTTGCTACCGGGGTGGACAATCAGAATCTGGCGTTTTGCAACTCGACCGCCTTTGGAAAATTTCTTATCTTCAACGACAAGCAGACTTCCGGCAACGGGCAGGTGTTCCTCAACACGACCACGACTCCCGGCGTCGTGAAAGCCGCAACTGCCACAGACGGAACGACGCTCACTCTCGATCTTGGCTCGTTCAATGCCCCGATGGGTGCCGCCTCCTACGATTTCAGTTTCGATGTACCCATACAAACCCTTGCGATCACCGACTTCGGCAACCGCCGCCTGTTCGTTTTTCGTGTGGGAGTTCCCGTGTCCGTCACCGGAAAACTGAACTTCGTTGGTGTTAGCGCACAAGCCCCGGATCAACAGGCGACGATTGAGTTTCGACCTACCGGAACTACTCAGTTTCGATTCACTCGTACTGTGACGGTTCCCACTACGGGCAATTTTACTTTGTCTGATATTCCGCCCGGAACCTGTACACTTCATGTGAAAACGCCACGCTATCTGGCTAAAAACGTAGAGGTTGACGCCACGACAAACGCAACGATCAGTGTTGCTATTGATCAACTTCCCGGCGATATCAACGGGGACAATGCGATTGACTTTGGTGACCTTTCTACGCTCTTACAAGTCTACAACGCCCTGAATGATGATCCGCTTTACGCAACGCAACCACTGGCGGACTTGAATCAAGATGGCGGCATTGATTTTGGCGACCTCAGCTCGATGTTGTTGAACTACAATGCGTTTGGGGATGATTAGATTTCAATATTAAACCGAACTCACAAATCCGTGTGAGATCAAAGAGAATCAAGTGAGGGAAAAGGGCATCGGGTATTGGAGTCATCTTCAACACCCGGTGCCCTTTTCGCTTTTTTTGTGTATAATCTCGAAGAGGTACGGAAACAAAATGAATGGGTGAGAGATAAGGGAAAGACACAAATGGATTCTGAAAGATTAGAAGAGGCGCGAAAAATCGCTTTGAAGTTTCTGGCAGGAACGGCACGGAGCGCAGTCGAGATCGAACGTCGCCTGTCTCGTGCGGACTTCGAGCCGGAGTATATCGAGGCGGTCATCGAAGAAGCAAAATCGCGGGGGTGGGTGGACGATACGGCGTTTGCACAAGCGTGGGTGGAGGATCGCGCCGACCGCAAAGGCTACGGCAAAACCCGACTTGCACAGGAAATGCGCGGCAAGGGACTGGATAAGGAAACGATTTCGGACGCTTTAGGAGAGATTGCACCGGAAGCGGAAACGCAACGGGCAAAGGACGTGGCACAGAGCCGCTGGGACAAAATACACCGCGACGGACTGGATTCCGCAACGGTTTATGCGGAAAAACAAAAATTATCACAATTTTTATTGCGACGAGGCTTTTCTTACCCCATAGTTCGGCAGGTAATTGCCGAAGTCACGCAGAATAATGAGGAATGAAGAGAAGCATGAGAAGGTGATCTCTTCGTAGATCGAAATACAGGGCAGGGAAAATTTGATTTTTTTGCCCCTATCAGCCAGAACACACCGAAGGCAAAGTTCACAAATTTTCTGAGACGATCCAATACAGCCCGTTCCTCACGCCGTTTTTCGCTTTTGATAAAAGCAAATTCTTCTGCGCGAGAGGGTGTGATACGCTCCGAAAGAGTATTCTTTCGCTTTTGTTGCCCTTTGCTCCTATCTGGACGCCTGACCGGGTTTTGGAAAAACCTAGAACACGTCTGGAGAAGAGAATTGTCAAACATCATCGCACCCATTATCCTGATCATTGCCGCCATTCTGGGCGTCGTGATCGGGCAATATCTGTATGTACGCCCCCAACTCGCCGAATACAAATCTCGTGGCGAACAACTGATCAAAGAAAAAGCAGTCGAAGCGGATCGGCTTTTAGAAAGTGCGAAAAAAGAACTCGAAGGCTCAAAGCGACAGGCACTTCTGGATGCCCGCGAAGAGGTTTTCGAGTTGCGCACACAGGTTGAAGAAGAAAATCGGGAAAAGCGGGCAGAAATCCAGAAATTGGAGCGAAGGCTGGCTCAGAAAGAGGAAAGTCTCGAACGTCGAACGGAAACCCTCGAACAAAAAGAGGGGACTTTGCAGGTACGGGAAGGCGAAACTCAGAAACATTTGGACGAGGCGGAGACGTTACAGAGAAAGCATCGTCTGGAACTCCAGAGGTTGGCGAGTATTTCGCACGAAGAAGCAAAACGGCTTTTTCTCAAATCGGTGGAGGATGAGAGTAGGCACGATGCCGCACGTCTGATGCGAGACATCGAAGATACCGCTCGTCGAGACGGCGAACGCAAGGCGCGGCAGATTGTTGCCGACGTAATGCAACGTTGTGCCGTAGACCAGACCTCTGAGACAACGGTTTCGGTGGTGCACTTGCCGAACGAGGAAATGAAAGGGCGCATCATCGGGCGCGAGGGGCGCAACATTCGTGCCTTTGAAACGCTGACGGGAGTAGACCTGATTATTGATGACACCCCGGAAGCGGTCGTGCTTTCCGGCTTCGATCCCGTGCGTCGTGAAATCGCTCGAATTGCACTGACAAATCTGATTGTGGACGGACGCATTCACCCGGTACGAATCGAAGAAATCGTAATCAAAGCGCAGGAAGACGTGGAGGAGCGCATTCGGGAGGCAGGTGAACGCGCCGTACTTGAAACGGGGTTGACCGGGTTGGCGCCAGAAGTCGTCTACTTGCTCGGTAAAATGAAATATCGCTCGTCCTACGGGCAAAACGTGCTGAAACACTCCATTGAAGTTTCCCATATCTGTGCGATGCTGGCGGCAGAGATGGGAGCGGATGAGGACGTGGCGAGGCGAGCGGGATTGCTTCACGATCTTGGGAAAGCGGTGGATTTCGAGGTGGAGGGACCACACGCACTCATTTCAGGGGAGATTTTGCGTCGAAATCGAGAGCCGGAAGCGGTGGTTCACGCGGCGGAGGCGCATCATCACGATGTCGAACCTCATTCCATTGAAGCCTTGCTGGTGATCTGTGCCGATCAGATTTCCGCATCGAGACCGGGAGCGCGACGCGAAACACTCGATACTTATGTCAAGCGTCTTAAAAAACTGGAAGAGATCGGCGATGGCTTTCCGGGCGTGGAAAAAACCTTTGCGGTGCAGGCAGGACGTGAGATCAGAATTCTTGTACGCCCTGACCTCATTGACGACTTTGCGGCGATGAAACTGGCGCGGGACATGGCAAAACGCATCGAAGAGGAAATGGAGTACCCCGGTCAGATCAAAGTGACCGTCATTCGGGAAACTCGTGCCGTAGATTTTGCTCGATAGGAGTTAGGTAACTCGATAGGAGTTAGGTAATAGGAAGAAAGTGTTGAGTTAAAAAGGAACGAGCATTGGCTCCCTCCCCTTATGCAAGGGGAGGGGTGGGGTTAGGGATTGTAGCGGTTTTCAACGATTTTGATCGTGCCAACGGTCTATTTTATCCCTGCGCTAAACACCTTCGGTGAAGGCGTCCTTCAGACGCGATACAAACGGACGCAATGCGGGGAGAGAGTGGCGAATATCAACCCCCTCCTAATCTCCCCCTTGCATAAGGGGAAGAAACAAGAGCATTCGGCTTTTTGTATTGACTCCCCTCTCCCGGATTTTGGGGGAGGGTAAGTGAATAGAATCAGGGTGGAGGCGAAAGAATCGTACCTACTCGTGGCTTTGTAACGAAACGCAGGGTTGTGTCGTCTTAATGTTACTCTTTCGCCCGATGATAGGGCGGCTCAGAAAGTTTGTGCGATTTTATGCGAATTTTGATGGTGGGGGATGTCGTCGGAAAGTCGGGGCGGACTGCTTTGCAAGAGCACTTGCCACAAATTCAGGAAGCCTATCGCCCTGATTTTGTGATTGTCAACGGGGAAAACGCGGCGGCGGGTCTCGGCATCACGCCCGATATTGCCGACTCATTTTACAGAATCGGCGTCCATGTGATTACGCTTGGAAATCACACCTGGAACAAACGCGATATTTTCCCCTACCTCGATTCGGAACCAAAAATCCTTCGACCCGCCAATTACCCACCTGGAGTGCCGGGACGTGGCTATGGAGTTTTCCCCTGTGGCAAAGAGACTGTCGGCGTGATTTCGTTGCAGGGACGCACCTTTATGGATCCCACCGATGATCCCTTTCGGGCGTTTGAGGCAATCGTGAAGGAAATCGCGCCGAAATGTCGAATTATTCTGGTAGACTTTCATGCAGAGGCAACTTCCGAGAAGCAGGCGTTCGGGCTGTTTGCTGACGGACGCGCCACTGCTGTTATCGGAACCCACACCCATATCCAGACCGCCGATGAGAGAATTTTTTCCGGCGGTACGGCATTTCTCACCGATGTGGGCATGACGGGCCCCTTTCACTCCGTGATCGGAATGAAAGCGGAGATTGTTCTGGAGCGTTTTACCACGTTGCTCCCGGCGCGCTTCGAAGTAGCGGAGGGCGAATCGCAACTTTCCGCCGTGATCATTGATGCCGATCCTGCGACGGGGAAAGCCACTCGGATCGAGCGAATTCAGAGACCGGAATTTACAAAGAGCGTCATGTCTCCGTAAAAAGAGGCAAAAGGATAAACAGATGAAAAATGATCGAAGTCAAATCGGGGGACGTGTGATTCTCTCTTTTGCTGTGCTGAGTGCGGTGGGCTTGGGTGCGCTTGCGTTGCAGGGAGTTGTGTCCCCGGCTTATGCGGCAAAAACGGAAAAGCCCGCTCTCCCAAAACAAGCAAACGATGGCATGACTATCTTTCGAGGTGACCCGAAAGCCTCCTCCGGCATCACCGTAAACGGATGGGGAAGCGGCACTGCAACCGAAGACGACAAAGTTCACATGAGTGGCACCATTTCTTACAAAATCGCCACACAGGGTTATTATCAGGGTGCGTCTCTCAATGTCGCGACTCCTTTCGATCTGGCTCCTTATCTCGCCAACAAAAACACCTGCCTTCAATTTGCGGTGAGACTACCGGATGAAAGTGCAAGCACAGGCAATTCTGCGGGTGGTCCCGGCTTGGGGACACCCCCTGGAGGCGGTGGTCCTCCCGGTGGATTTGGCGGATTTGGTGGTGGTGGCGGCTATACGCCTCCTGGCGGTGGTGGACGCGGCGGACGAGGAGGCTTTGGAGGGGGCGGACAGGGAGGTCCTCCCGGTGGGTACTCTCCTCCCGGCGGTGGCGGTGTACGCGGCGGAGCCAACAGTGCGCCACAGCGTAATCGTACTCTGACAACGTTGCGCATTGCTCTCATTCCCGCTGGAGAAGGCAAATCCGTCGAGTTTCTGCTCCCTCTCTCCTATGGCAAAGACAATGACATCGGGTGGAAACAACTCAGTATTCCGATTCCGGCAATTGTCGGCGTCAACGCAAACAATGCAAAGTTCAAGGAAATCCGTATTTTCGGCGACACCCCTGGTACTGTCTGGATTGGTCAGATTCGGGTTGTGACGGAAAGCGCACCGCTCACCCTCGAAAGCATCAGCGATAAACCCGCACTGCAACGCAATGCGAAATATACGCTCAATGCGAAAGGAAGTGCCGGTTCGCTTCCCCTGAAGTATACTTGGGATTTCGATGACAGTGATGGGCTTCAAGAAGAAGCGGTAGGTCAGGTCATTCAGCACAACTTCCAAAAGTCCGGTGACTTTATCGTCACTGTTACTGTCTCTGACGTATACGGACTGAGGACGCCCGTTTCTAAAAAGTTCAAGGTGTTTGTTACACGCTAGTTTCTTGCCCGTATGCTCCCGAATTCCTTTATGCCTCTCCAAGTTTCGTTTAGTAAACTCGGAGAGGCGTTTCTTATGTCGCCTTGATCTTAGGCGTAGGCGTTGACGGTGCAAAAATCGGTGTGATATAATGGTATGATGAATGGGTAGAAAAGCGTGTGAGCCGCCGTTGCTCTACTCAGATCTCGAAGTAGGACGAAAAGCGAGATGAGGCGGCGTTTGCAGGGTGCCTAACAGGAATTTCAGAGAGGAATCGCCACCGTGACACCGGACGAGATAGAACGGCTACAACAGCAAAATAGTGAGCAGAAGCGACGCATTGCCGAGTTGGAGGGGCGGGTAATCGAGGCGGAAAGAAACGCGAAATCCGCTACCAGCGACGCCGCCACCGATGGTCCCGCCGTAATCAGTGAATCGGAAGAGACGCTGAAACGTCTTGTTCAGCGCACGGCAATGATTGTTCAAGCGGAGAAATGCGTGATCATCGTGCGTGACCGCGAGAGCATGGAACTTTACGCCCGAACCCCTGCTTATGGCTTAACCGATATGGAATTAGCCCGTTATCGCGTTCCTTCCGGTGAGGGGATTTGCGGGCAGGTTTACGAGGAAGCAACAACCTACACTCTGCGTGATGCCTCCACCGATGCCCTCGCTATTGAGGAAAGACTGACCTCTTTTAACATCAATAACGGAATTTTTGTTCCTCTCACTATTGAAAAGCGTGACGACGAAAACCGCATTGTAGAACGTCTTCATATTGGGGTGCTTGCTTGCTTCAACAAACGCTATAAGGGTGATTTCATTGAGGAAGACCTGCGTTTGCTGGAGCGCCTTTCCCGCAATGCCGCCGCCGTCATCGCCAATGATCAGATGTTCCGCGAAGTCATCGAAGAAAAGCAGAAGCTGGTACATACGCTCGAAAGCCTGACTGCCGGACTGCTTCTCATCAATCAGTTTGACCGCATCGGGCAGATGAATGCTCAGGCACGGGCTATTTTCGGAGTTGAGCCAGGACAAAATCCGATTGGAAAGCCTTACGCCGAGGTTCTCAAAAACGAGGACTGCATCGAAATCGTCAAAAAGAGGATTGAAAACGCCGCTCCTGTCGAGGGCGAAGAAGTCAAGCCCGACGAGATCACGGTGACGGATGCAGACAACACGGATTACGTCTACCAGATGCACACGGCGCACGTTTCCGGCGACGACAACAAAAATCTGGGGATTGTAATTATTTTCAACGACATCACTGAAATTCGTGCCGTCGAAAAAATGAAAACCGAGTTTGTTTCGATTGTTTCCCATGAATTGCGTACTCCTCTTACACCAATGAAGGGGTTTATCAGCAACCTGATTCAAGATGAAAATGAAGAATGGTTCGATAAAACCTTGCGGCGCGAATTTTATCAGATCATTGACCAGAACGTGGATCGCCTTGGACGCTTGATTGACGACCTGCTCAACGTGTCCCGCATTGAAAAAGGGGCGGGACTGGAAATGCGTTGGGAGCAGGTAGACCTGCGCGACGCCGCCGAGCAGGTGGCGTCCATGCAACGCGGACGCACGGACAAGCACACGATTTCGGTGGACTTCAACCCGGATCAAATCATGGCGGAAACCGACCGGGACAAAATTCAGAACGTGTTGCATAACATTCTCTCGAACGCGATCAAGTATTCGCCGGACGGGGGCGATATTACGATTATCGGACGTATCGAACCCGCCACCTCCGAAAAGCCGGAAAGTGTGCTGGTAGGGGTACGCGATCAGGGCATGGGACTCACCTCTAACGACTTGAAAAAAGTGGGAGAGAAGTTTTTCCGCACCGAAACAGGCAACAAAGCACGAGTCGGCGGAACCGGAATCGGGCTTTTTCTGGTCAAGGGGATTATGGCGGCGCACAATGGACGCATCTGGCCCGAAAGCGAAGGACTAGGAAAGGGAACAACGTTCTGGTGCGAGTTCCCCAAAAACAGACCTGAAGGCGGAGCCGACACCACCACGATCAACACCGATGGATAGGAAAGAGGTGAAATCGGAACAAATCGCTCTGGATGTCGGTCGAAGAGAGGTAAGAACGATAGATCAAAAGAGGATTCGGGTGAATGTGGTGCGCGGGTTGGACGCAATAGGGCTTCCACTCCCCACTTATCGAACCGAGAAAGCGGCGGGAATGGATTTGATCGCCGCTCTCCCTGAAAACAATCCTTTTTCTCTCAAACCTTTGCAACGCACCCTGATTCCAACAGGACTGAGTTTTGAGATACCCACCGGATATGAAGCGCAGGTGCGCCCCCGAAGTGGTCTTGCCCTTGAATATGGAATTGGTATGGTGAACGCGCCCGGAACGATAGACGCCGATTATCGCGGTGAAGTCGGGGTCTTGTTGATTAATTTCGGGCAAGAGCCGTTCACGATTCGCCGGGGGGACCGCATCGCTCAGATCGTTTTTACCCCGGTTGCTTCCGCTACCCTTGTCGAAGTGGAAGAACTGGAGACGACACAACGGCAGGCGCAGGGTTTTGGCTCGACAGGAATTTAGCCCGGTTTGTTTTTTCTAACGCCTGATCACGGAAAGCGAACCGGATCACGGACGAATAAGGAACAGGAAAATGGCTTGCAACTCGTGTGGGAAAGAATTGGAAGTAGAAAGTCTTTATTGTGTCGAATGTGGAACTCAACAAAACGCAATAACGGCTCCGATTCAAGAACACAAGGCACTTGTTTCTTCAGTCGTGCCGGCAACTCCTGTAACACCGCCCTCACTCTCTCAGGCTGAACTCGACACGCTTCATGCTCGCCTGACACACGCCAACCTTTCCCGAATGAGAAAACAGTGGGAAGAAGCCATTGAAGATTGTGTTCTGGTACTGCAAAAGCAACCGGGAAATGCAACGGCTCATTCTCTTTTAGGAGATATTTACGCGGAGCAGGGCAAAATAGACGATGCAATTCAGTGGTATCGCATGGCAATTGAACTCAAGCCCAATGCCTCCGATGGAATGAAACTGCATCGTTTAGAAGCGGAGCGGAGTCGCCTTCTTACACAGGGAGTGCGAAATGGGGGAGCTGCTTTTCTGACGGGTGACGGCACAGCGATGGTTGGCACCACCAATCTTGTCGGGGGCGTTTCCCCTCGACGCTGGCTTAATGTGCTTACGGGCGTCTCACTTTGCTTTGTCGGCGTCACCGTATTGGGATTACTCGCTGTGCAAACCCGCCGAAGTGGACAAACCGATAAAATAGCAACGCCACGGATCGGCACAGGACTTGCCGACAATGTTCCTGCCCCTCCTCCGCTCAGCCCCTCCTTCTCTTCAGCACAGAGCGGAAGTGCCACCCAGGGAACAATCGGGGGGGGCGGTTTCCGTGCCGATAGCCCGGTGAGATCACAGACAACGACACCTGCCCCGAAAACTGCTCCGGTCAACGACGGAAGCCACAGTTCACCTGCGCCTGTCAATCCGTTGGCGTCTTCGGCTTATCGAACCACGCCGCTCTCCCCAAACACGACGCCCACTCCGACTTCCGGTGACAAATCAGGCGGATTTTCGGGTACGCCCGTTTCTCAAAATACAGGAGATGTGACCCAGCTTAGCGGTGGAATGTATATCGCTTCGATTATTCCCAATTCGGGAACTGCAGAAATCACGATTAATTCGACGCAGTGGCAAAACAATGAACCCGGAAAACGGCTCGCCGCCCTCAACGTTCTGCGAGCCGCCCGAACTGTTTTTGCCGCCGATGCTACGGTTTCTCGTGCGTCTGTATCAGTGGTCATCGAAAACGCAGGGGCAGGAAAAACAACAATCGTTCAAGCGGAAGTAAACCGAGCCGCAATCCACAACGTTGCCCTTGATGGCTTATTTTTAAGTCAGGTAAATCAGTTCGCCTCCTTCCACTGGTTTCTCGAAACCCCTTCTTTAGAAAGTGCGGATCAAAAGGGAGCAAACGAAGCAGGACAATAATGATCACCTGTTTTC
>JACMPS010000146.1 GCA_014377395.1 Chthonomonadaceae bacterium | reverse complement strand
GCCGCTCATTGTAAAGCCGAAGGTGGCTCCCGCCAGTGCCAGCGTTCCGACAAGTGTGCCGATCACTGTAGTTCGTGTTTTCATCAATTCAATTCTCCTGTAATTGCTTTTTCGGGCAATCCAATAATTGTGGCTACCGCAAAGGCAGTCTTTTAGATAACGGAGAGAGGGGGGCGGAAAGTTCCGTCTTGTTTTCTCTTTCGGAAGTTGTCTTTTAGAAGCCGTTCCACCCTTCTTTTTTACCGAGAGCATCGCGTATCTCGTTGTAAAACTGCCAGCAGAGATTTCGGTTCATCAAAACAACGATGCCGTCTCCCGTGTCAAGATTTGCGGTGAGGTTGGAGTAAAAGCCCTGTGCGTTGCCGCCCCAGTAGAGGTAGGCCGACTTGCTTTGTTCGTAGCGTCCAAAGCCCATGCTATGCTCCGTCGCAATCGGTGTAAACATCATTTTTGCTTCTATCGGGGTAAGCAGACAATCTTTGTCGCCCTTATAAGCGCGGAGGATGTCGCCTAAAAAGAGCGCAAAGTCCTGCGCCGTTGTCCACAGCCCTGATGCCGCCGTCTCAGGATAGACGGGCAGTTTCTCCATCGGTTTTCCTGCGTCCTCGTGTCCGCTAACAGGTAAACCGAAATCACCAATTTTGTCTTGAAGATCAAAGGCACTGTGCTTCATGCCGAGCGGCGTAAAAATCTTTTCTCGAACGAGTTGTGCGTAGGGCTTTCCCATCACGTCTTCGAGGATTTGCTGTAGCACGACATAGTTCTCGCTTGCGAGGTTGAACTTTGTTCCCGGCACCGTTTCCACTTTCGTTGCGGGAGTTTGTGAGGGTGCTTCCCCTTTGAGCACTTGCGTCAGCGTGGGAACGGGTTTTTCGGGGGAATAGCCGTAGTATTTATGGTAGACGAAACCGGATCGGTGCGCGAGAAGGTGACGCAAAGTGACCGGATGTCTGACGTTCAATGCACTCTCCGGCACTTTCCAACTTTTAAGGTACCGATTGATGTCTGTGTCGAGATCGAGTTTCCCCTCACGTACCCTCTGAAAAATAAGGGTCGGAAGAAACGCAGAGCCTTGATTCCCCGCCTCAAACAGTGAGGTATCTTCCACTGCCTTTTCATTGAGCGAAGACGTAACGCCGAAATGTTTGATCTCCGCCACCTTGTATTTGCGAAGGATTGCCACGCTGATTCCCGGCACCTGATGAAACTTCATGCGATCCATGACGGAGCCGGAATAATCCTTGCCCTCCAACTTGAGATCGGTGAAAACCGAAACGGTCTTCTTTGAGACGGTTTCAGTCTTTGGCGTGGGCTTCTTTTCAGGCTGAGTGGGGGTCGTGTAGCGAATACCAACGATTGCCACTCTCACCTCCACATTTTGCGAAACGAGTTCTTCCTCCACTCCCTGCGCGATTTTGTAGTCGTCTCGGTGCACAAAGAAATTTGTGCGTACCGTCAGCAGATCGCCCTCGACTCCGCCTCCACGCGGTCCCGCTTTTCCCGGCAGATAGGCGGCAGTCACCGGAATGATCAGCGGCTTCGTGATACCCCGGCAGGTGAATTCCGCGTCCACCGTTGCCTTAAAAACTCCGGGTTTCGTTTGTGTGAGGGAGCGCACTCGTTTCATTTGGAAGGAGATCGTCGGGTATTTTTCGCCGTTCAAGCCATAAGCCCCACGCGCCGTAAATCCGTAGCCTTTGTTGGGAAATTCGATGCTGGAAACCGCAACCTCGATTTTCCCGGTGGTGGTTTTCGGGTTTGCCGGATCAAACTGGACGTTGCCCGTGATCCCGGTCGCACTTCCGGTGATCGGTTCCCACGCCGAGTCAATCGAGATCGAGATCACGCTGGTCGCTTTCGGGTCTCTGAAATCGAAGTCAAGCGGTTTTGCGGTTCCCTTACTTGCTATCGCCAGCAGAAGCAAGAGCGGCGTAATCAAAAATTTACCGTAGCGAGGCATTTTACTTTTCATTTTCTTCCTCATTCCTTTTTTATTTTAATTGGCACGGGTCAGGGTAAATAGATTGCGGAACCGAAACGCGGCACCATCACGGCGCACGTCTTCGCCCCACGTCAGTTTATTCCCGTTGAGGGAGACGGTTTGTTTCGTATCCCAAGCGGCTAAGTTGTCATGTGTCGTGAGAACAAAGGTTCCCGCTTTCTGTGTTGCAAACGTTTTCAGACCCTCGGTTTTGTAGGTCAATCGCTTGTTGACGCCGTCCTGATTGCCGACGGT
>JACMPS010000145.1 GCA_014377395.1 Chthonomonadaceae bacterium | reverse complement strand
GCTACTATTCGTGGCAACCTGAGCGTTCAACTGGAGCAGGCGAGGATGGACGAGAAGCGCGACAAAGCCCTGCACAATACGGAAATGAAAATCTTTGTGCCGCCGGTTTCCGAGTTGGAAGTGGCGGGTGGGGCGAAAAGTCTTGTCCTGGTCGCTATTGGTCCGATTATCGGTCTCATTCTTGCCTTTGCGTTTTCGCTCTTGACGGAATCACTCGATCACACGCTCCGAACACCAATAGAAGTAGAGCGATTTCTGGGCAAGCCCGTTCTTGCCGTGTTACCACGATTGGACACGGGGAAAGAAGCTGCAAATGCGCGGCGTCTTGAAGGAACCCAGAGTAGCGGCTACATTTCCTCTTGACGGTAGGTGTGAAAATAAGAGAAATTGTGGGATCGCTGAGTGATTCGTCGGTTTAGGTGGCAGTTCTGTAAAGCACAACGTTTGCCTGAGCGAAATTGTGCAAAGACAAGAAAAAATGGGGGAGGGGCGAACAAAGAACGTTCTTTTGATCGCCCCCGATTTTCTAAAAATTTAAGAGGGGTTTCAGGAAGGAAGTATTACAGGATGTCCAATAGCGAGGAAAAAGCAGTCGGGCTACTCGCCCGTTTCAATGGGGGGAATAACGGGCAGGGAAATGGAGACGGCAATCGTGCTTCTTCGAGTCCCGTTCTGATCCCGGAGGAGTACGCCCGCCTCCATGCCGACATCGAACGGGCATCGAGCCCCTCGCGTTGTTTCGTTGTGGGCGTCACCTCTGCTGTTTATGGCGAGGGCAAAACAACCGTTGCCATGAACCTCGCGGGAACGATTGCTCAGAACTCCTCTCAGCGCGTGGCTCTGGTGGACGGCAATCTCCGAAGTTGGGATTTGCAAACTCGTCTTAACATTCCGCCCTGTAAAGGACTTGTCGATGTCCTCGAAGGTGCCGAAGATGATATGACGAATATCATCCAGAAAACCGAACTACCTAATTTTACGGTGGTTCCGGCAGGTCGAGCGGCAGCGAACCCGTCCCGTCTTGCGCGTTCGCCTCTCTTTGAGGAAGTGATGAACGCGCTTCGTATGCAAAACGACTTTATTATCATGGACATGGCTCCTACACTTCCCGTTGCCGACACCCGTGTGCTGGCGAAAGTGCTGGACGGTATTGTGATGGTAGTTCGTGCAGGAGTGACGCCGCGTGAGATTGTGCAACGCGCTATCGAAGCCATTGGAAATGACCGCGTACTAGGCGTCGTCTTGAACGGAACCGAAACCGCAATGCCGAAATTCATGCAACGCTACTTCTCCTGACGGCGTAGACAGGGTTAAGCAAAAGGGCAAAAGACACTGAAACAGACCGTATTAGTACTGGGATTGCAAATCGCTTTTGTTGTGGGACAGGGGATTGCTTTTCTCTTTTTCGGAGCGTGTCTTCTTTACCTGTTGCGATTGCTCGTTCATGCGGCGATCTTGCGCGGGAAAGCCCCGGCTTTATTTCCGCCCTCCGTCTCTGATTTTAGTTCCGCTTTGAGTTTTGGGGAGGGACAGGAAATAAGGGCGGCGCAGGGTGAAACGCGCAAGCGGTTTGCGATTTTGATTCCCGCTCACGACGAGGCTCTGACGCTGAACGCCGCCCTCGACGGAATCAAAAAACTGGATTATCCCTCTGACGCTTTTCGAGTGGTCGTTATCGCCGACAACTGCACCGATGAAACGGCGCAAATCGCCGCAAACGCAGGCGTTCTCGTGTTGGAGCGCACCAACCAGGAAGAAATCGGTAAAGGCTATGCACTGGAGTGGGCGATGGGGCAACTCTTTAAGGGAGCGGCTAATTCCCCGGTACGTGAGATCGCTGATTTCGATGCGCTTGTCATTTTGGACGCCGATACGATTGTGGCACGGGACTTGCTTTTATGTTTTGAGCAGGGCTTGAACCTTGGCGAAGAAGCCCTGCAAGCCCGCTATGAGGTGCTAAATGTGGACGAGAGTTGGCGTACCCGCCTGATGGCGTGTGCCCTTTCTCTGGCGCACATTGTGAAACCTCTGGGACGTGAACATCTTTCGCTTTCCGACGGTCTGAAAGGAAACGGGATGTGTTTTGCCCGTTCGGTGGTGGAGCGGGTTCCCTGGTCGGGTGCCTCGATTACAGGAGACATCGAGTACACATTGCGTCTCTGTCGTGCCGAGGTACGAATTGTTTTTTTGCCGCAAACCGCTGTCTGGGCACAAATGCCGACAACCGGAAAACAGGCAGTTTCTCAGCGCAAGCGTTGGGAGGGTGGGCGCTATCAGTTGCTGTTTCATGTTGCCCCGAGGACGTTTCAGGAGGGAATTGCCCGCAAAAATCGGCTTTTGACCGATAGGGCAATCGAACTGATCATTCCGCCTTTTGCGGAACTCGTTGCGGTTCCCGTTCTTTTTCTTGTGATTTCGCTGGTTTGTGGAAAAGTTTTCGGCTGGCAGAGTGCAGAGTTATTTTCGATAGGGTGGACGCTTCTTCTCGTGCTGGAAGCGGTTTACCTTTTCGGGGGGCTGTGGGTTTCAAGAACTCCTGCCCGTGTGATGGTTTCGCTTCTGGCGGCACCGTTTTACATTCTCTGGAAACTGAGTTTGTATCCCGTGATGCTGATCAGCCGCAAAACTTCGGGAGAGTGGAAGCGCACGGAGAGGCGCGAAATGTAGGTGGATTGAATCGAGCCATTCAAATTATTTATTTTACTATTTAAGGGTGACATCCGGAAACGGGTGCTGAAAAGAAAGCCATGCGACAAACAGTAGGAATTCTCGGAACTCCGATAGATATTCTCAATACACACGCGGTCTTGGAGCGTCTCGAGCAGTTTATACGTGAGCAACGCTTTCATCAGGTTGCAACCGCCAACACCGATTTTTTGATCAATGCGCTTTCCGACCCGGAATTAAGCCATATTTTGCGCGTCACAGACCTTGTGATTCCGGATGGAATGCCCGTCATCTGGGCATCTCGCCTGATCAAGTCACCGCTTCAGGAACGTGTGACCGGAGCCGACATCGTTCCTGAACTGGCGTCGCTCGCTTCACGAAAAGGCTATAAAATTTTCATGCTGGGCGCACGTCCCGAAATCGCTCAAAAAGCAAAAGAGCGGCTTGAGGCTAAGTATCCGGGTGTTCAGATCGTCGGGTGTCTTTCTCCTCCTAATTGCCCTTTGATTGCAATGGATAACGAGTCGATACTCGAAGAAATCACGGCGGCAAAGCCCGATATTCTGCTGGTTGCTTTCGGTAATCCCAAGCAGGAAAAATGGATTCATATGCACCGTGAGCAGTTGAAAGATGTTTCGGTTTGCATTGGTGTGGGAGGAACGTTCGATTTTCTGGCGGGTGAAGTCACTCGTGCGCCCGTCTGGATGCAGAAAAGTGGGTTGGAGTGGATTTTCCGTCTTGCACAGGAGCCGCGCCGCCTCTGGAAGCGCTATGTGCGTGACATCTCTCATTTTGGACGCTATCTTTTCCGACAATGGTATGGGCTGAATCGTCAGAACAAAAGCAATCGTTCCGACCTTTTTGCGGCGGAAACAGGGGATGTTATCGTCCTTTCGATTACGGGCGACCTGATTCACAGTATTATTCCGCGCTTTCAGAAAGCAACGGAAGACGCTTTCAACTCAGGAAAGAATTTGATTCTCGACTTCAGCAGCGTTACCTCCATTGATGGCGAAGCCTGCGGAACTCTACTGAATTTGCCTCGACGTGCCGCGCACAAGCACTGCGATATTTGCCTTGTCAATGTTCCCCCGGCGATTGAAAAAGCCCTGCGGGGAAGCCAGATAGACGAAACGATTTACAAAACTGCGCCTTCGGTTGCACAGGCTTTTTCCACCGGGCGTAACCTCGGTCTCTGCTGGAATGTCCAGTGCAACGAAAACCTGGCGGTGATCACGGTGTATGGTTCTTCCGAGCGATTGACCGCCTCTCGCCTAGAAGGCATCTGCCTCCACTTACTCGAAACCGGGCGTCGTATTCAGATTGACCTGCGAGGAGTAATTTACGCTGACACCGCGTTGCTGAGTGCGCTCTACCGATTGAATGGACGCAATGAGGATAAGCCGCTCGTTCAGATCGTTCCGGGTGGTACCGTTTCGGCGGCTCTTTTGCGGGAGAAGATGGCGAGTGCGTTCACTCTTCTTGACGCCCCGACAAACTCCGGCGATCTGCGCCCTTACGAAACGGCAATGGCACTTGAGTCCTCAATGGGCAATGTACAGCAAACGGTGGGAGCGCAACGCTAAAGTTCGGCGAACGCATTGCTACGGATTTTAAGGAGAGGGAAAGGAAAACCGCTCCGTGAGATAAGGTAACAAACACAGGATGAAGTTTGAAATCCAAGTATTGATCGGACTTGTGGCGATGGGGCTTATCTTGAAGAAACCCGACTGGCGCACGGGATTTTTCCTGCTTCTCTTTGTGAGCGTGTGGGTTTTCTTCAATTTGTTCCGTAATTAGTTGTTTCGGATGAATTTTCCACAAATCATGATCAAACCCGACCCCACTTTTTTGTCTTCTCGCGGAAAAGCAGAGACCCTCTCTGTCTCTCCTCCCGCCCGTCCTTCGCTCCGGCAACGGCTTCACGAGAGCATCAAGGGAGAAACGGATGGGCTACATCTTCGTTTCAACCTGTTTGCATTTCCTGCTTCCCTTCTGCCCCACTTTTCATTCTCAAGACTCAGAACCGCTCTTTATCGGCTTAGCGGTGTCGCTGTCGGCAAAGGCACTTTGATCTGCGGCAAAATCGAAGTGACGGGTCCCGGAGCCATTCAGGAACGTCTCACGATGGGAACGAATTGCCTGATCACTTCACCTCTTTATATTGATGTTTGCGCCCCCGTCACGCTCGGAAATCATGTTTGTATCGGGCATCATGTTCTGCTGATCACCACTAATCACGAGATCGGTCCTCCTGCTCGGCGTTGCAGTGGCTGGAACCCCGCCCCGATTATTCTTGAAGATGGCGTATGGATTGGAGCCAATGTCACGGTGTTGCCCGGTGTCACGATTGGTGCGGGAGCCGTGATTGCGGCAGGGGCGGTTGTCACCAAAAATGTCTCTCCGAACACGCTGGTGGGCGGCGTTCCGGCAAAAGTCATACGTCAACTGGAAGTATGAGGCAATAAAGACGGCGGAATCAATTCGCCGAGGGTTGCTTCGCCGTTCCGAGTTCATCCAATCGCGGACATCACTGTAGCGTAATCGCTTTTTGCATCGCGTCCGGTAGGACACCTTCATCGAAGGTGCTTAGCGCAGGGATAAACTACACCGTTGACTACGGCGTTTGATTTCACGTAAATTGACGGAGTAAAAAACGCATGGGCGCACAAAAAAAAGTAGATTCGCCTCGCCGACTTGTGGCTTTGCCCCTCGTTTGCTCTCTAGGGATCGGAGCGGCATTGCTGGCGGTCGCACTCTACAGCGGGGCGCGTC